>UQYH01000001.1 GCA_900545185.1 uncultured Eubacteriales bacterium
TTCTGTGATAAGATTCTTGTCTTAAATAATGGCAAGGTGGAAGCTTTTGCCCCGCATAAAGAACTGATGAAAGATACGGACAGTCTGTATTACAAATTGTTTACCACCCAGGCATTGAATTATTCATTAAAGTAAAAAAAGTTATGAGAGGAAGTGTAGTTTTGGCCGAACTAAAGCTGAGAGAGGGACTGACATTTGATGACGTTTTGCTGGTACCTCAAAAATCTGATGTAACGCCCGACATGATTCAATTAAACACGCAACTTACGCGCAACATTCACTTGAATATTCCGCTGATGAGCGCGGCAATGGATACGGTAACCGAATCTGCAATGGCCATTGCCATGGCGCGTGAGGGCGGCATTGGTATTATCCACAAAAACATGACGATTGAGGCACAGGCCATGGAGGTTGACCGCGTAAAACGCTCCGAACACGGCGTTATCGTAAACCCCTTTTACCTTTCCCCTCATCACACCTTAAAGGATGCGGACGACCTGATGGCAAAATACAAAATTTCGGGCGTTCCCATTTGCGAGGATAAAAAACTGGTGGGCATCATCACCAACCGTGACCTGCGGTTTGAGACGGATTTTACCCGTCCCATTGCAGAGGTTATGACCAAGGAAAACCTTGTAACCGCACCCGAAGGCACCGATTTGATGCAGGCACAGGCGATTTTGAGCAAATACAAAATCGAAAAGCTCCCCATTGTGGATAAAAACGGCTATTTAAAAGGCCTGATTACCATTAAAGATATTGAAAAAAATGTGCGTTACCCCCACTCTGCCAAGGATTCGAACGGTCGTCTTTTGGCCGGTGCGGCGCTGGGTGTCACAAACGATGTTTTAGATCGTGCAGCCGCACTGGCAGCCGCACAGGTTGATGTTTTTGTGTTGGATTCGGCTCACGGCCACAGCGAAAACATTTTAAAAACCGTTCGTTTGGTAAAAGAGCATTTTCCGCACATTGATTTAATTGCCGGTAACATTGCCACGGGTGATGCAGCCAAGGCATTAATTGAGGCAGGCGCAAACGCCGTTAAAGTCGGCATCGGCCCCGGTTCCATCTGCACAACGCGTGTGGTTTCGGGTATCGGCGTACCGCAGATTACGGCCATTCATGACGTAGCCGAGGTTGCAAAGCAGTATGATATTCCCGTCATCGCAGACGGCGGTATTAAATATTCGGGCGATTTGCCCAAGGCCATCACGGCCGGCGCCGATGTGATTATGGTCGGCAGCCTGTTTGCAGGCTGTGACGAAAGCCCCGGCCAGGAGGAAATTTACCAAGGCAGAAAATTTAAGGTGTATCGCGGCATGGGTTCCTTGGCTGCTATGGAGGTCGGTTCAAAAGACCGTTACTTCCAAACCAACACCAAAAAGCTGGTGCCGGAAGGGGTTGAAGGTCGCGTTGCTTATAAAGGTCCTCTTTCCGATACGGTGTATCAGCTTTTGGGCGGTCTCCGCTCCGGTATGGGATATTGCGGCACGCAAACCATTCCCGATTTGAAGGAACGCGGTGAATTTATCCGTATTACGGGCGCCGGGTTAAAGGAAAGCCATCCGCACGATATTTATATTACAAAAGAAGCACCAAACTACAGTGCACAAATATAAAAGAACTATGCGCAGCCGCTATTTGCGGCTGCGTTACCATGTGAACGAAAGGCAGATGAACATGGCTAAACAAACATATGATAACGACAGTATTTCCTCATTAAAGGGTGCCGACCGTGTCCGCAAACGCCCCGGCGTTATTTTCGGTTCGGATGGCATTGAAGGCTGTCAACATTCATTTTTCGAAATTCTTTCCAACTCGATCGACGAAGCAAGAGAAGGTCACGGCGATGTGATTGAAGTGACGCGCTACCTTGACAAGTCCATTGAAGTAAAAGATCACGGCCGCGGTATTCCGCTCGATTATAACGAAAAGGAGCAGCGCTACAACTGGGAGCTTGTATTTTGCGAACTGTATGCCGGTGGTAAATATAATACCAACAACGGCGAAAACTATGAATACAGCTTGGGTTTAAACGGTTTGGGCGCCTGCGCCACACAGTACAGTTCCTCGTATATGGATGTAACCGTACGCCGTGACAAAAAAACCTATACCATTCATTTTGAAAAGGGCGAACCCACAAGCGAGCTGCAAATTGAGCCGTACAACAAAAAAGATACGGGAACGCAAATTAAATGGCGGCCGGATTTGGACGTTTTTACCGATATTAATATTCCGCTTGAATTTTTTCAGGACACTTTAAAAAAGCAGGCTGTTGCCAATGCCGGTCTTAAATTCGTGCTGTTTAACCAAACGGCCGAAGGCTGGGATATGGAAGAGTTTTGCTACGAAAACGGTATTGTGGACTATGTAAAAGAAATCAGTGACGGAAAAGAACTGACGCCGGTTTACAGCTTTGAAGCCGAACGCCGCGGACGTGACCGCGCCGACAAGCCGGATTACAAAGTGAAAATGCAGTTTGCTTTTTGCTTTAACAACACGGTGAATATGCTGGAATATTACCACAACTCAAGCTTTTTGGAGCACGGCGGCGCGCCGGATAAGGCTGTGCGCAATGCCTTTGTGTATGAAATTGACCAATACCTGAAATCCGGCGGTAAATACAACAAAACCGAAGCGAAAATCAACTTTCAGGACGTGGCGGACAGCTTGATTTTGGTCTCCAATTCCTTCTCCACCATGACCAGCTACGAAAATCAGACCAAAAAATCCATTACCAACAAATTTATTCAAGAAGCCATGACAGAGGTGCTGCGGCATCAGCTGGAAATTTACTTTATTGAAAACAAGCCCATGGCTGAAAAAATTGCCGAACAGGTTTTAATTAACAAGCGTAGCCGCGAAACTGCGGAGCGCACACGCGTAAATATTAAAAAGAAGCTGACCGGCACCATTGATATGACAAACCGCATTAATAAATTTGTGGATTGCCGCTCAAAGGACACCTCCATCCGCGAGGTTTACATCGTAGAGGGCGATTCGGCCTTGGGTTCGGTTAAATTAAGCCGTGACGCGGAATTTCAGGCCATTATGCCTGTGCGCGGTAAAATTTTAAACTGCTTAAAGGCCGGGTATGATAAAATTTTTAAAAGCGAAATCATTACCGATTTGGTTAAGGTGTTAGGCTGCGGCGTTGAAATTGCCCACTCTAAGGCAAAGGATTTAAACACCTTTGATTTGGATTTGCTGCGCTGGAATAAAGTCATCATCTGTACCGATGCCGATGTGGACGGCTTTCAGATCCGCACCTTGATTTTAACCATGATTTATGTTTTAATGCCCACGCTGATTGAGGCAGGCAAGGTGTTTATTGCCGAAACGCCGCTGTTTGAAATCACCTGCGGCAAAGAAACGTTTTTTGCTTATAACGAGCGTGAAAAACAAGAAATATTAAGTAAAATTGAAGGTAAAAAATATGTCATCCAGCGCTCGAAGGGTTTGGGCGAAAACGACCCGGAGATGATGGCCGTAACCACCATGAACCCCGATACACGCCGTTTGATTAAGGTAACGGCAGAGGAAGCCGAAAAAACAGCAGCTATGTTTGAGCTGCTTTTGGGTGATAATCTGCAAGGCCGAAAGGACTTTATTGCCGAATCCGGCCATTTGTATTTAGACATGACGGACGTAAGCTGATGTGGTGATTTTTTATACCCTTTTTGCAAATTTTTATGCAATTTTGCAATTGGCTTGACTTTTGCATATAAAGCCGATATACTGATTATGAGATTATAAAAAGGAGCTGAACGCCTTATGGCAATTTTAGTAACCGGCGGTGCCGGATTTATCGGCTCGCACACCTGTGTGGAGCTGCTCGAAAACGGATATGATATTATTGTTGTGGATAATTTTGTCAACTCTAAGCCCGAATCGTTAAAGCGCATTAAGCAAATTACCGGCCGCGATTTTAAGTTTTACGAAACCGATTTGCTGGACGAAGCCGGTGTTGAAACAATTTTTGCCGAAAATACAATTGAAGCGGTCATTCACTTTGCAGGCTTAAAGGCCGTGGGCGAATCCGTTCAAAAGCCGCTTTGGTACTATCATAACAACCTGACAGGCACTTTAATTTTATGCAAGGTTATGGCAAAGCGCAATGTTAAAAAGCTGGTGTTCAGTTCCTCTGCTACGGTATACGGCAATCCTGCCTCTGTGCCGATTCGTGAGGATTTTCCGCTTTCTACAACCAATCCTTACGGCAGCACAAAGCTGATGATTGAAAACATTCTGCGTGATTTGTATGTGCCCGACCACGATTGGAGCATTGCACTGCTCCGCTACTTTAATCCCATCGGCGCACACGAATCCGGCTTAATCGGCGAAGATCCCAACGGTATTCCCAACAATCTGATGCCTTACATTGCACAGGTTGCAGCGAAAAAGCTGGAAATTTTAAGTGTGTTCGGTGATGATTACAACACCCCGGACGGCACGGGCGTACGCGATTACATCCACGTTGTGGATTTGGCACGCGGCCATATTAAAGCTGTTGAAAAGGTGCTTGGCTCTACCGGTGTGGATGCCTACAACTTAGGCACCGGTCACGGTTACAGCGTTTTGGACATGGTAAAGGCTTTCTCAGAGGTAAACGGTGTTGCCGTGCCTTATAAAATTGCACCGCGCCGCCCCGGCGACATTGCAGAATGCTATGCCGACCCCACAAAGGCAAAAGAAGTATTGGGCTGGCAGGCAGAGTTCGGTCTTGAAAAAATGTGCCGTGATGCTTGGAACTTTATGGTCAAAAATCCGAACGGACTTTAAAATAAAAAATAAAAAGTTGAAGGCATCTGCCCTAAAAACGGGCAGATGCCTTTTTTAGTATAGCCTTGCCGCGCGTACAATCGGTTTTTGTCCGTCCTCCATGCACCACAAATACGCATACAACGCGTATGTTTCGGCATCATTGGGCACCGTGACGCTTGCCGAAAGCAGGCCGTTTGCATCTCGCATTGCTTTATCTGAGCAAATAAGCCGCCCATCCTCTTTTTGATACAGTGCCAGATAAAGCAGCAGTTTGTTCTTTGTACCCGTTACGCTTGTTTCGACAGTTACCATGCCGCTTTTTATTTCTTCAAGCACTTGTCCATTTTGGTAAAACCCGATACCGGAAAATACAGCTCCCTCATCCGTGCTAAATGAAAGTTCAGTATTTTCCAAAACATTGCCGAATATATCTGTTACCTCGCCAATCGAAATTGTATACAGGCTGTTGGGCAAAAGGGCGCAGCCGCGCGGCACATGCAACACCACTGTTTTTCTGTCACTGCTTAGGCACACGGCCGTATTGTCCGTCAATATTCCGTCACAATACAGTTTTACCTGCTCGCTGTTTACCGTTTCGGGTCGCAGCGGATGGTTAAAGCTTACGCTTAAAGCTGCGCCGATCAAGACCGATTCACTGCCGTTTTGCGGCGAAGATGCCGTAACATGCAGCGGCTCCTTCGCTGCGGCAATATAAATATCATCATACAGCGTCACACTTGACGAAGGATCACTCGTTACGCCGGAATACAGCCCGAATTGCGTCAGTGTTGCAAGTTCACTCAAATCAAACCTTTCCGTAGCCGAAAACCCGGAGACAAACGGTGCCGTAACCGTAATATCCGCATATTTTTCCGTGTCTGTTATCACGAACCGAATGACAAAATCATACCATACATTTTGCCGATACAAGCCCGTATCGGTACCGGCGATATTTAAACGGTGATTGACCTTGGAAAAGGTTGCCAAATACAGGCTTTTTCTCGCTCCGCCGCTTGTATAGCCGCTGAGCAGAAAAAAACGATGCCCCCATTCCCCTGTACCAACATCTTTCGTTGAAAAACCAATTTGAAACCCTTGGCTGAGTTCGGCTTGATACGTGTTTAAATGTATCCCCACATAACGCAGTTGCTTATTGGTTACGGAAAAGCAGAGACTTTTCCCTCTGTCCGTAGAAATCAGTTCCGATGTTCCGCCGCCGTTTACGAAAAACGGCGCGGTCAACTCTCCGTCACTTTGAATTGTATTAAAATCAACAGATCTGTAAAACATCGTTTCTTCTGCCGCAGCCAAAACCGTACCGCCCAGCACAAGAAAAACCGCCAATATAACCGTTATATATCGTTTCATTCTTTCACCTCTCCTAATACCTATCGTCGTGCGGCGGACGTATAAAATACGGTTTCATATAAATTTGCAAGTGCGGTATCTGCCTTTGTGCTGCCCACAAGAACGCGGACATACCGCCCATATCTGCTTTGCAGCGCAAATCCCTGCAAGCCGTCACATTGCGCATAGCTTCGGCCGCAAAAGGCCGTCTGCCACTTTTTCTGATCGTTTGAAACCAAAACACAAACCTCTTGCCGATTTGCATTTTTCGGAAAGCGCAGCGCCATATAATCCACTCGATTTTCGCAGCAGCCAAAATCAAATTCATACATTGCGGTTTCTGCCGCCGTGTTCCAGCCGCGGATATAGCTCTGCATATCGGCTCCTATTGTGCCTGCCACAGTCCGATACGCTTCTTGCTGCCGCAACCTCTCCGGCTGCCCCACAAAGCACGGCTCCGGCACAAAGCAAAGCACGTATGTGCGCAACCGTTTGCCGATGCGCACCTGTACCTTTCCCGTCAGGCTTTTCGCATCTGCCTGTACAATTGTCACCACGCCGCCCGATTTGGCCGTAATTTGCGGCAGTACGCTGCTTTGACGAATCGGGACGGCATAGATGCTCTTATCGGGCGCAAAATCCGCAAGCGGTTCGCCGCCGACCGATATTTCCGTTGCTTCGGGTATGGCACCTAAATCCGTGCTCCAGTCCGAAAGCGGTCGTTCGGTTGGTTTATGCACGGTTGTGGTTTCCGTGCCTGCCAGCGGTGTCAGCGAGACGGACAGCGCAAAGTCCGACACATTTTCGGCATGCACCACCAGCTTTCGTTTGCCTGTCTCCTCCACATTTCCCTCCGATTGCGGCGAAGTGGCAAGCGGCACGGCATTCATAACCGAAAATTGTAAATTACCCTGTGTCAGTATTTCGGCCAGCACACGTTTGTTGCCGCGTGTTAAAATTGCGTTCTTTCCGTCGGCTGCAATATCCACACTCGCTTCTGTGTGCATAAACCAATAAAGCTCCATCGGCTTTGTTCGTTTTACCTCATCACGAATGATGACGTGCTGATTCTTTTTATCCAGCATAACGCCGCGCTGCACGCTTTCCGCACCCGTAAAGCCGTAAACCTCCGAAAGGTCGCACACGGCATAAGCGCAGTCCTCATCCGATTCAAACCGATTGATCGCCGCCGCAACATAGCGATCCTGCTCCACACCGTAATCCGGGTCAATAATCACCGTGTTGTGCCCCTCGGCACGGCTGCGATAGTTTTTGTTTCGTGCTTCGCTTGCGCCGCCAGCCACATAAACACCCATATCGGCCTCCGAATCATATGCCCAACGTTCGCCCAGCATATCAATCACATACGTTCCGGCATCCAGCTGACCCACCAGCTGATTATCCTCCGAACCGTGAAAGCCCACAAAAATATCCGCTTCATCCTGTGCACCTGTCCGCATTACGGCCGCCTCCTGCTCTCGATACAGCCGACTGCCGCCGTCACGCACATAGCTTTCCTCCGTCGGCTCGTACCAAAACAAATCCTCTGCCGTTGGTGAAAGGCCGTACTTTTCCATGCGGAAAAGCCGCAGTGCCGTAAGGCGCGAATCATGGCAACGCTGTGCCAGATACATGGTCGGATAATCGTTCACATGGCTGTCGGTGCCGACATTTCTTAAATTAAAAACGCCGCAGGAGCCGGACATATCATCCATATAATAAGAGGTTTGATTAAGACCCGGCGCATCGAACAGGCCATAATCCGTACCGGCCGCCGTAGAGAGCGCCGCCGAATAATAAGAAAGAAATTGCATGGAATACAGCCAATAGTTCAACCCTTCAAAATAGGCTCCGTCAGGCCCGTAACGTTCCAGTAAATCTTCAATCACCGTAAGGCCGCTTGCCAAAATTTCACCTGCCGTATCGTCTTCATCACAAACAGCTAAGGCTGCCATGGCCAAGCCGCCGTTACAAACGGCGCTCCAGTTATTGGGCGTTGCCAGGTCGTCACGGTTCCACCACATATGATAGCTACGATATTTGGGAACAGAATGATAATCGTCAAGCGCCGGCAAAAATGCACGCGACAACAAGGCTTCCCGAACTGTTTGCCGCTGTGCCTCCGTCATGGTTTGATAAAGCCAGTCATACCCCAGCGCAACTGCTGCGCACATTTCGGCCGTAAACAGCGTTACGGGTGACCAATCCGCAAAATTTGTACCGCACAGGTTCAAAAGCTCCTGCTTGGCACGGTCGGCATACGCCGTGTTCCCCGTCAGCCGATACGCCAGCGGCAGATATTCCATGCGCCGCAGCGCCTCGTGCACCGAATTTAAATACTGTGTCGTCCCCGTGCCGCTTTTAGTTAACAGCGGCAGCGTCAGCATAGCATCCGCCTCGGCCAATAAGGACTGCATCCAGCTTTGGACGTTTTCATCCGTTGTTTGCAGCTCCCGTAAACGCGCAATCCGTTCATCCGTCACCAAAAGACGCGGATGGCCATTATCGGGGTAGCGGTTTGTTACATCGACCAAAATGGTTTCCGCACTCGGCCGCGTATAAATCAACGGTCGCACGGCTTGATACAAAACGCGCCGATTGATAAATTCATCACACGAAAACCGCTGCGCGTTGGCATCCAAAAGCATATAGCCGCATTCTTCTGTATATACGGTTAAGCCCGTTGCTTCTGCCATCACGGTAAGCGGCACAAACCAAACACCGTTTTGCTGCTCCAACGCATGCGGCAGCGTTTTGTCCGTACCGTTCAGCCGATATGACAGGCCGTTTTTAGGCAATTGCATGGACATGCTTTGCGCCGATATAATAAACCCCTCGGCTTCCTCTTGTGCTTGAAACTGCAACCCACCGCACAAAAACATAAGCGGCACCATGGGTACACCCTCGGCAAAATAAGGCTTCACCGCTTCTTGCGTATCCATGCGGCACACCTCGCCATAGCATAACGCCGCATTGCTTTTTGTGTAAAACAAAACAGAATCCGAAAGAAGGCTGCGCGCTTCGCTTTCCGTCACAATCGCCAGAGCCGCACGCGCCGTCGGCTGCGTTTTGTTGTAGCTTTCTTCTGCCCCTATCGGCAAAACCGTCAGCATTAAAATTGCTGATAGCATCGTTGCTATAATACGCACTTTTTTCACTCCTTTGCGCGTGCCGATACAATCGGCACACTTCAAGTTGAAATTAACTTACGGTTATTTTTCAATCATCTAAAAAGAGGCTGCAAAACCGATGTTCACAGCCCCCTTTTATGCCTTCAGATTTCTTCGCACAACGTGACAGGCCCCAAAAGACCGGTCGGCTCAAAGACCATACAGGCCGAAAGTCTGTCACGTTCGGCATAGCCCCTATGTGCGGCCGTAACAACCGTTAAGCGGTTTGTCCCCTGCGAGACATGCTCTGTTATATCAAATCGGTACGGCGGTACAATTTGACAGCCGACCGACCGACCGTTTACAATCACCTCGGCAATCTCGCCCACACGGCCTAAATCCAGCCACAGCCGATTGTGAAAGGATGGGCATACAAATTCGGTTTCATACCGAGCAAAGCCTGCAAAATGCGGCAAATGCGTCTGCCCGTTGATGTTAAACAAGTGCTCTGTTTCGCAGTATGGACGATACGCGCCGCAATCGGCCGCAAGAGATATCGTAAATGTGCCGTTTATCTCCTGCAATTTACGTAGGCTTATGCCACTTTTCAGCATGGGCATGTCACAATCTGCACAGCCGGATACAACAAACACGGCATGATACGGCGGCAGCGTAATCTGCACCGCACCACTTCCCGATTTTGCCTTGTTTTGCATCGGGTCATATACGGTATAGCCGTCCTCACAGCCGCGCAGCGAAACCGTTGTATCAATCGTTGCATGGGTGCCTTCATTCACCAGCATGTATATATCCGATCCGTCACGTCTGTAATGATAGCTTCGCAGGTGCGTCGTTTCCATTTCGGGCGTTACATCCGCATACCCGCGGGCTTGCATAAAGCCGCCAATCTCAGCAAGCGGCACGAACGGAAGCTGCGGATGCTGCTTTATAAATTCTGCGTCACCGTCTGTCTGTTTGGGAGAGCCGCCCACAAAAAGCACCAAAACACCGCTTTCGGCAAGCCTTACAAAGCAATCTGCCATACTTTGCGGCAAATAGGAACGGTGCGGTATCAAAAGTGCTGTATATGTGCCGCGCCCTATCCGATATTGCCCATCGCACACCGCCGCCGTCTTAATCGCATCAAACGGAATAATGTGATAATCCACCTGCTGTTGCGCCAGCTGTTTTGCCACATCTTCTGTTCTAAGGCTCTGCTCGGCCGTCCAGCCGCTTTCCGCATCATATAAAATGCCGCAGCGGATAGCCGCCGCGCCGCCGCTTAAAAGATGTGCACAGCGGTTTATATAAGCCATTAAAGATTCCAGATACGGATAATGCGGATTTTTGCCGTCTGCATAAAAATGCGGCGGACAATCGGTATCGTTTTTCTGTAAGGTAAAGGCATGCGGCACAAAATAGTTAATGCCGCGCACCAACATATGATCGGCCTGCCATTTCATGGTTTTCATGCTTTCTGCCCAGCCGTAGGCACCAAACAGTTCACATAACGCCATGCCGTTTTTCTTTTCATCCAGCTGCGCGGCCGAAGCCCCCAGCTTTGCCAATGTATATGTAAAAAAATCGGCATTCACATGGTGCTTTACGCCCTTGTTTTTATAATCTGCCGCACCGCTGCTGGCCGCAACGCGATGCGAAGCTGCATCAAAGCCCGGTAAAAGCTGATGAAACACAACATCCACACCGCCCATATCCTGACCCGAAACGGCACGGAAATAATGCCCGGCGCCGTAACCGGTTTGCATATGTACGTTGTTATCCTCCACAACATGGCCAATCAGCCGAACGTTGTGCGCGCGGCACCAATCACCCAGCTTATCGGAAAAGCAGGTCTGATATAAATGCGTTATCACATCCATATAAGCCGTGCGGATTTCCGCATGGCTGCCGTCCTTATAATCCAGCCAAAGCCCCGGCAGGCGGCAATGTAAGGTTTCACCATAGCGCTCCTTTAACAGTGTATAAACAGACGAATGATACGGATATGAAGCAAACGGAAGTCCCATGCCTGTAGCAAACCGCTCGTTTACCTCGTTAAAAAAGCCCGGTTCATCCGAAAAAAAGCCCAAAAACGTTTTGCCAAATTCGTCCCGCAATGCGGCATAGTGTTTTTCATAAACCTCTTCAATATATACCTGTGTAGCTTCGGGATTCAGCTTATCGCAAAACCGTTCCGCAAGCGCTGTCATGCCCTTACGCGTGCGGCTGATAACCATAATGCGCCAAATTCCCTCCGGCAGACTGCAATAGACAAAGTCACCGCAAACACTGTCGGTTATATCAATTACCTCGCGGTAAGAGGATAGATCATCACCGTCCCGACGGCATGCCAGTACACAGACAAGCTCGTCTGTCGGCTCATTTTTATGCGGCGTAATTAAAATAGCAGCATCCGTAACCGGACCGATTGCATCCATATGCGATTCGGTGATACCCGATGGCCTAAGAGCTGCACAGTCCTTTTCAAAAGCGCCGTTTGCATAGCCGGAGGGACAGCGTTTATCATCCAAAATCCACAGCTTCATACCTTTTTGTTTCAGGCAATCAATTATAAATTGCACATCCGAAAACCAGCTTTTTGTGCAAAAGCCTTCATGCACGCGAGATTCCAGACAAATGGTATCAATGCCGCAGGCAGCAATGACTTCAATCCTTTCGGCCAGCGTCTTTTTCTCTTCACCGTGAATCCAAACAAAAGGCGCTATGTAACCGGGCGTTTTGCCCAAAAGGTTATCATATAGTCGTGTATCCACGCTTCTCACCCCTTACCAGTAGCTCTTCCAGTCACGCGTTGCACGCATTAAAGCTTCTAAATAATAGTAATCACCAATGGTAATACAGGTATCTATATCCATACCCTGCGGTTTTGCCCCCGTGGCGTGATTCAAAAGACCTTCCTCGCCTGCCTCATACGGTACGGCACAGGTAGAAATTAAGCCGTGCAGCATTTTGGCGGCAGCATCTAAATACCGCTTCATATTCTCGTTATCGCTCGGCAAATGCTTCGCCATTTCCAAAATACCGCAGACCGCCGCCGCAGCAGCCGAGCTGTCGCGCGGTTCATCGTCTCCCGTTGTAAAAACAAAATCCCAATAGGGAACGCCGTCCTCCGGCAAATGGTCTATAAAATAATCCGTCACCTTGTAAAACGGTTCTAAAAGCGATTGATTCTGTGTGTGGCCATAGGCCAGCGCCAAGCCATACACAACCCAAGCTTGGCCGCGGCTCCAGCACGAGTTATCCCCGGCCCCCTGCCAAGTCATGCCACGGATCATCTCGCCCGTATGGTTATCCATCAGAACATGATGAAATGTTGTTCCATCCTCACGCATGGCATATCGCAGTGTTGTTTGAATGTGTGCTTCGGCCTTTTCTCGGTAACTTGCATCACCTGTCTCCTTGGCTGCCCAAAACAACAGCGGCAGATTCAAAAGCGTATCTACAATAAAGCGATAAAATTCCTTATCTTCATCAATTTCGCTCAGCATACTTTGAATAAAACGACCCTTATAACGGAATCGGCGTGAGAGCGAATATGCCGCCAGTTCCGCTGCCTTTTTGGCTGTGGGATTGCCTGTCAGCATATAGCCGGCCACACACGATGGAGTATATAAAAAACCCGTGTCATGGTGCCAGTCTATATTGTTATTCTCTACCACACGTTTGTAAAAATCATCCACATTCTTGTCGGCCAGATCGCGAAAGGCCTCGTCCCCCGTTGCTTCATAGGCCAGCCACAGCCGTCCCGTCCAAAAGCCTTCTTCCCAAAAATTGTTGGAGATATCCGCCTGCTTCACCGCTCTGTAACGGCCGTTTTCGTAAACCGACGGATAAACATCACCGCTTGCATAGCGATCAAGCATCCGTTTTAAAGACGCTGTTGCTTCGTCAATCGCTTTAGTAAGCTCGTTTTTCAGATTGGGATAATGCTCTGCTAAAATATATGACATTGTAAAAAATCCTTTCTTCGGCACTATCGCTTGCCGCGATATGTGCCCGGTGTAACTCTTGTTACCTTTTTAAAGTTTTTAATAAAAGTCGAGCTGTCCACATAGCCCGTTTTTTGTGCAATTTCGGTTATGCTTAAATCTGTGCTCTCTAAAAGCTGTTTGGCCTTTTCAATGCGCTTGGCCGTTAAATAATCACTGAAATTGCTGCCGATTTGCTCTTTAAATATTTTGCTGGCATACGAAACCGTAATACCAAATTCAGCGGAAAGTGTTTTTAAGGATAAATCCGGATTATGGAAGTTAACATCCACATATTGCATCAGCTTTAAGCCCAAGGCCTTTAAATGACGCCGCTCCTCCGTATGGCTGACGCGTTCGGACAGCCGTTTAAAATGATCCGTAACGGCCGCCTCCACCTCCTGTACATCCTGTGAATACAGAATTACGCTTAAATCCATCTCTTGCATGGCATCAATACCACAGATTTTTTCCGCGCATTTAAACAAGGTGCCGAGCAGATTAAAAATCAAAATCCGCATCGCGCTCGAGCCTGCATTTTTATGCACGGCAAAAAGCTTTTGCAAATATTCGACTGCCTCCTCCTGCGAGCCGGCAAGCACCAGACTGACAAGCTCATTTTCCTGTGCCTGTAAATATCCATATTGTAAAACACCACCGGGCTGATTGTCCCGTTCCGTGTGCTCCGATGACTCGGCATATGCATCATATTCGTAGTAATCCAACATTTGACGTACCGTTAAGCGAATCTCTTCAATACTGTGGCAGACCGTTCCGAAATCAAAATGAACCCCAATATCCAAAATGGAACGGATAAATTCTGCCAGCATGCCAAAAATTTCAATTGTATCTCGTTGAAAATCTTCATGAAAGTTACCCGTTATCAAAAACATAACACGGTTCCAGTTATAATCAATAAAATACCACTGCACACGGCTGCCCATTAAATCCTTCAAAATGTTCTGCATGGCATATTTTACCAAATCCGGCTTTTCCTCCTGAGAAATATGAATTGTGCCGAGTACCAGCATATAATCCGAAACGTCAAGTCGAACGCCTAACTCCTCCAGCGCACGCTTCGACTGTTCAGCATATTCCGAATAATCATGTAACAAGTTAATGAAATGCCGATTAATATCCATATCGTTTTTAACGGACATCAGCCTGTCTAAGCGGCTGTTTTGACGCGACAAATCCTCTAGGCCATCCATAACCATATTCCAGTCCAGCGTGGTGTCGGCTGTAGCTTCGTTATTTAAAAATGCATACATCCGCTTACTTCTTTGCACGACCTTTTGCGTTACCAAATAAATATAAATACTGCCGCCGCACAATCCTAAAACGACATACAAAAACAAAAAGAGTGAAATGCGTCTGGCCGTTGAAAGTGCCCTGCTGCCTTTATCCACGTAAAAATAGCGGATATTGCCCCGCTCCGAGGTTGTGCGGCATACCATAACCTTGTGCAGTCCTTTGGTATAGGAGTAACCGTCCGGCATTGTTAAATAGCTCTGCAAAACCTCTGCCGACTCGTCTGCGGTTTGGTAAACCAATTCTTGCTTTTGATTAAAAGCATACATGCAAACCGCATTTTTTTGTTTCTCGGCCGAAACGTTATTTTGCACAAAAATGCCCTTGCTGACAATAAACACAATGGTTCCGCGGCTTTCGCCGCCAAAGGGATAAGACTGACGATATTCGAAGGTTCCGTTAACGGAGGTTTGATTTAGCGCCGCATAATCGGCATAGCAGGCATCATTATATACCTCGCTCAGCTTGCGTTTCCAGGTTTCGTACTGGCCGTCATTGACGTAGAATTGAAAAAAATCCTGAGGCGCATAGACATAGCCATTGTATAAAATGACGTCAGCCGCGCGGATATAGACATAAAAGCCCTCGCAAAAGTCATATCCGTTCAGTTCTTTCATTAAATCTCTCGCCAGTGTTGCGGCACCGTAAACGTCCGTACTGTTTTTGGAATCGTAACCCTCCAGTTCCAAAAGCCGATTGTTTTGCGCAATGCGCATAGCTGTTTTACTAAGAAACAACAAGCTTCTGTCCACCTGTTCCTGTGTGCGCTTTAACTGCAAAAGACTGTTGCGTTCGTTTTGTGCATTTGAAAAGCGGACAGAATAGCCCAAAAAGCACACACTGACAATAAACAAAACAATAAAAAGCAGCAAAAGCGCCGAAACATAGTCAGTTACAATCCGATTTTTGAATTTAAATCCTTTCACGCCCGGTTATCCCCATTTCTTTCATTCAGAGGCTGCCGTCTCTCCTGCATAAAAAGCAGACTTGGCAGCAGCCCCGATTGTATTATGCTTCAAACGGCCTCAGTTTTTCCGGAGTATAGTCCTCCCCTTCTGCCCATGCCACAGAGCGGAACAAAATCGGCTCGTCGCCCGTGATAAAATGTGCCGTTAATAAGTTTGATATAATGCCGTTTTGCAGCTGATCAAACGGCGAGGGGGATGTTTCCATCGGTATGGATACACCCTTGCGGAGCACAAACGGAATATTGGCATCAAACTGTATATGCAGCTTTTGCCCCTTCGGCGCTGTCAGAATCACCGTATTATCCTCGGTTTCAACCGCACGTATATCCTTAAAATCAATTTGGGCAAACGTGTGCCAAAACCAGTAAACGGCGTCACCGCTTTTTTGCGGTATAATTTCGTCCTGCACCACAAACACACGCCGATTGTGCATCAGCGCACAATACCGCACCGCGTCCTTCACCTGGCCTCGATAGGCCGACTCCATATCCATTTTATATTGCACGCTGTCTTGATTGCTGCAAAGTGTTATCAGCTTAGATCCGGCATAAGAGCTTTGGCCGCGGCTTCTGTCCGGATTGATAACATATACATTATGTCCCTCGGCACGTGCACAATAATAATCGTACTCGCCGCCCGTCATATAGCGGCTGCCTATGGTACAATATACGCCGCCGTCTATACCCGTTTCCTTAGCAAAACGGAAACCCAGATTTTCATATTCAAAGCTGCCCAAATCCGTGTGGCCGTGCTCTGCTGCGTTATCGCCCGCATGGATGCAGAAAACAGAGGCATCCTGCTGCCAGCCGCTGCGCGAAACTGCCGTTTCGGTGCTCTCAAAGTAATAATCCAAATCAAAATGCGCCGTGTCGTATGCCTGATCGTCAAACCAAAGCATGTCGGTAAAATTCGGCTTATTGCCGTTTGCTACCGCAATTTGCATATGACGCATGCACTGAATACTATGATCCCCGAAATGACGGGCAAACCACATGGTATAACCCGTGTTCAGGTTTAATGTGCTGCCTGCATCCCCCAAGGTGAAAATGCCTTGGCTTGTCATCACCTCATAGGGAATTTTATAGCTGTTCTGCGCACCGGCCGTTGTATCCAGTTCAAAGGCTGTACCAAAATTCGCATACAGCGCCTGCAGCGCAAAAACAACATAATTCCATGAATACGCCGCATAGTTGTGCCCTTCCAGCCATTCGCCGTCCGGCGCCAGATAAATGCAGGCAAATTCAAGGCTTTGAATAGCTTTCTCCAAAACATCCGCACAAATATCTGTTTCATATTCACCGAACAACACACAGGCAGCAAATATTATACCGCTGTTGGGAATAAAGTTCCAGTTTGTGCGGCGGATGCACCACGGCCAGCAGGCTTCATCAGCCTGTCCGTAATAGAGCACCATGGCTTCTTTAAAACCTTTTTCCACCATAGCCTTTGCCATGATTTCACGCTCGGCAGGGGTAAATTCATCGTATAAAAAATCATAAATCATACCCAAGGTGACAAGTGCACGGGAGGTCATCAAGTAAAAGTGATCACCACACCAGTTATCCAAACCGGCCATGGCCAATACATGTTCTTTTATGCGGTCAAGATAACGCTTATCATTTCGCATTAAATATGCCCAGTACAGCGCCATAATATCATCATAATCAATAATAGCCGTAATAAAGCAGGATTGTGTTCTGTCACGATCCAGCTTATACTGCACAGGCAGCTTCATGGCTATGTTATCGGCATAGTCTAAAAGCTTTTGAGAAACAAATTGAGCGCGATGATCGGTTTTAGCAAGCGAAACGGCACGTTTTACCTCTGCACGCGTCCCCAAACAACGCGGACGAACGCGCTGTTTAAAAAGCTTCTTCAGTTCTGCTGCCTTGGGCCGGGTGAATGCAAGCAGACGTACCATGTAACGCCCATCATTTTGATACATCGTTTCGCCGTAATCATATGGCAAATCCGAAATGACACCCAATCCAAAACGGTTCGTATAACAATAAGCCTCCAAAGCCTCCGCAAGCTGCGAAAGCTCTATATAGCCGTCCTCACCTTCAAAGCTTTTGCCAAAAAGGCTTTGCGCCGTTTGCAGCGGAATCCACAATTTACCGTCCTTACGGATTACATTTTGCCCTGCCCGGTATTTGCCGTCTAAAATCCAAAGCGCATCGCTGTCCTGCATAAAGCAGACGGCACCGGCAAACAGCTTTTGGCAGGGCTTATAATCACCCAAATACAGGCTGGGACGCTCCGAAACCGTCTCCTCCACCCGTACAAAATCGTCGCGGCATATATGCCATTGTGCCTTTTTTGCACCATGAATATACTTCCCTAACAAAAACCTGTCCTCTTCCTCCGGCGTGACAAGCGCAAAATCCTTGACCAAAAAAAGCTCAATTCTGTCTGCGCCGCCCTCCGGCACACAAAACGATTCACTTGTCAGATCAAACGGCAAAACATCCGGAAAGATGGTAATTTGCTGTGCCAAAAGTCCCGTTTCCTCATTATCCCTATATGAGCGTATCATAAGAACACACTCTTTGTCAATCATTAAATTTGTAAATGCGACATTAAATTTAACCAAATCGCCTGCGACAAGCTGTGCAGCGTCCTCAATTTTTTCTGTATTGCGCCACAAACCCCAGGTTTTCACCTCGTACCGTTCCGGCGTTGTGCTGAAATGAACCACTCTTGTAGCCTCCTCACTATAGAGCTGTTCGGCGGCACGCAGCCCGGCGCGCCGCCGCTTTCCTTATTGATTTACATATCTGTCATAAGCTGTTTGATATACGCTGATGGCCTTGTCAATGCCCATATCCTTAATCTTGCCTGCAACCTCGTCCCATTTGCTCATCGGTTCAACACCCATAATCAGCTTGTGAACCCATTCGTTACGCAAAATGTAAATATCGTCCATAACCTTGGTAATTTCGGCCTGTTCCTCCGGCGAAATGGTTAGATTCGGCAGAATGTGTGAGGTATCGGCCTCAACCCATGTTTTCATGGCGTCGTTCTGCTCATCGAACGCACCGTTTAATTCCATAAAGGCATCGGCACGCATTAAAGCAGGCTGCCACTGTGTCAGTGCATAGCGGCTGATGGCTTCGATGGGCGATTTGCCCTCTGCATTATGCAAAATACTGTCGGTAAAGTGATAGCCGTCGTCTGTCTTGGTATAGCTTTCGCCCTCAATACCCCAGTTCATTAAAACAGAACCTTCGTCACCGTACATGTAATCAATCATTTGCAGACTTTTTTCTACGTTTTTGTTTTTGGCTGAAATGGCCATACCCTTGCCCGGCACGCCGCGCATAATCTGATAGGTATAACCGCAATAGCTTTTACCGTCTGCACTTTTCGGCCACGGCACGCCAACCAAGGTATAATCGGGATTGCTGCCGCGTGCAGCTGCCATGTATTTGCTCATGGCACTGCCGCAATAGCCGACAAATGAACCACCCACATTGGTTGTCATTTTGTTATCCAGTGTGGCGCTGTCTGCCGCTGCGTATTCGGAATAAATTAAGCCTTCTTGATACCACTGATTCATAGTTGCTAAAAAATCGCGAAAATCAGGTTCAATAAAACCAAACCGTACTTTGCCGCTTCCGTCTACATAAAAGGTTTCGCCAACACCGTTAAAGGCAGCCGCAAAACGTGTAAAGGCGGCATTGCCGTCTGCCATAAACGGAATTTCATCCGCTTGGCCGTTTCCGTTGGGATCCTTGGTCTTAAACGCCGTTAACACATCGTGCCACTCATCCATCGTGGTGGGAACCTCAAGTCCCAGCTTATCCAGCCAGTCCTTACGGATTTGCGGACCAAAGGTTGCTGCCGTAATGATATCGTTTGTGAAGGTAGGAACAACGCATACAGAACCGTCATAGCCGCGCGCCAAGTAATTAACATCGGGGTCTGCCTTCATTTTATCCAAAAGGTTCGGCATATTTTTTTCCAAATAGTCATCCAAAATCAAAATCGCGCCGTCCTTCGCCGCCTTAACAGGGCCGCCCGTGTAAGCGTTCCAGTTAAAGGTTACAATGTCCTTAAAATCGCCCGATGCGGCCATAATGTTAAACTGCTCCGTCTCCTGCGAGGATGAAGGGTGCACAAACTGAATCTCCATGCCGAATTTTTCTTTAATTTTTTGAATACTTGCCACTTCATCATACGATTTAACAATCGGTGATGCATTGTTGGCAATCCACCAGCTGACGCTGACCGTGTCGCCGTTTGCTTTTTTGTCACCGCAGCCGGAAAGCAGACCGGCTGCCATAAAGGCGGACAAAGCCGCCGCCGCAACTCTGTAAGATTTTTTCATATTCATTCTCCTTAATGAAAATTCCGATTAGCCAAACAACATTAAAAATCGGAATCATCTTCGTATATTTCATTCCATATGTTGCGGGCGAACACATAGGTTCGCCCCTACGATGCTGCCAAACATAAATTTTGTAGGGAACGACATATGTGTCGTTCCGCTGTATCCTCGTTCTAGATGTGACAGTTGCCTGTTAAAATCCATTTCACTTTACTTCCATTCAATTCTCGAAAGCAGCGGTGTATGGTCATCCTCTCCGCTCCAAATAAATGCTTTTACATTCAGATTCTCCGCTTGCGGCACCAAAAGCGGTGCGCCGCTAAATATTCCGCCGCCTACAGGGATTACTATCTTTTGCAGGCTGTAGTCAAGCAACATTGTACCGTCATAAGCCGCTGTAATAATAACTGCTGTTTCCTCTTCCCGCGTATCATTTACAAACGGGATTGTTGCCGTAATGCTGTCATTTTCCGCAAGCTGCGCAGGCGTTACCACCGTGCCGTCCTCCTTTTGCAGCGCAGCGCCGCCCTCTGTTCTGTCAAACAGATAGCTGCCTGCTGCCACGGTATAACCCTTTACGCCGATGCCCGAATCCGACCGCGCATAAACCGTCGCGCCGACTGCCGGGGTAGTTGTCAGCATATCATCATTGACTGCTTTTTTACCGTTGTGAAAGCCCAATCCGTTTTTACCGGCATTTAAATGAAGCGAAAGGCTGCCCAGCGTTTCGCCGGCCGGCGCATAAATGGTGTTGTTTTCAATCCTCACACTGTCAGAGGTTAGTTCTGCCCCATCAAAAATTGCCATTGGGTCAAAACAAAGTGTACCCTCCGCTATCTGTACCGGTCCGTCGGTTGTGTAAATTTTAAAATTATCGAGCCAAAAGCTACCCGTTGCATCGGCATTCGGAGAAAATTGCAAGCGCAAATCCTTCATATCCGAAATAGGAACCAAGGGATTGATGTTCGACCAAATATGTGAGCATCCCTCGCCGGCCGACATGGTCGTCAGCATTTCGCCGTTTAGCCATGCATATAGCTTTGGGTAACCGCTGCGGCTTATATCAACACTATCCACACAAACAACAAGGTGATACCACTTACCAAGTTCCAGCATTGCATTTTGCACCAGGCTGCCATTTTGAAAGCCTGAATTTTTCATACCGCCCAAATACAATTCGCCGCTGCTCGTAATTGCGAAAGGATAGTTTGCACTGGACATGGTAAAGGATAAAAATGCCTCATCGCACATAAAGGACATTTCATACCACAGGGGCGTTGATTCGGGAATTGTAATCTGAACCCCCTCCTGACCGATACGGTAAAGGCCGCCTGTGTTTGTATTTTTAGGTAGAGTTACCTTCAATGCCTTATTACCGCGAATGTAATCCTTTGCCAACATTTGTTTTTCTCCGTTATTTAAGGTGTTGGCATTTTGCTTAATGGCATAATTATCATTTCCCTTATTTGTCCAAAGGGTGTTGTTGTCACCTTTTTGATCAAAATCGTAATCATAATAGCTTGTCACCGTCATGGCGCTTGATGCCTTTTCACACATAACGGGAAGTAAAAATGATACCGCTAAAATGAGAGCTGCCATTTTTCTTTTTTTCATAATTTCACTCTCCTGTATGAGTTCTGCCCGCCTGTCAGCTGCGCCGGCGCAGCTGACAGGCATCCGCTACCGTTACCTTAGTTTAATAAATTGCGCTCATAGCCGGACGCAAGCCGGAAACACTGTCCCACATAAAGGCGCGGATGGTTAAATTTTCGGCACTTGCAACAGTTAAAAGGTCAGTCGTCACTTTGCCGCCGGCCGTAACAGGCGTTAACACGCAGTCTGTCAGCTTGCCGTCGTTATAGGCTGCCAGCACCAAAACGCCGCTTTTGGGATTGTCCGTGAAGTTTGCCAAAACGCCCGAAAGACGCAGCTTGGTGCCTGTCTTAATGGCCGAAGCGAGCAGCTTAGTTCCGTTTTCACGCTCTAACTGAACCGTGCCCGGTGCAAACAGATATTCTCCGTCAAGCGCCGCCAGCGTATACTTTTTCGCATATGCCTTATCGGCAGTCAGTGCGTACAGTGCATTGCCGCTTTCGATAACCTCGCCGCCGACAAAGCTGTTTTTAACATCTGCCGGCGTTGTACCGGCAGGAGCGTAAACCGTGCCGTCCACCGTCATATAGGCGCTGCCCGGCTCTGCCGCATCGGCATAGATACCTGCGGCATTGTAATCATAATCGGCAACGGAGGCGATGGTGGAATAAATTTTGTAGTTATCCAAATATAATGTGCTCTTTGCCGAGCTTTGCGACCATATATACATCTCATTGGTCGAAAGTCTTGCATTTTGCAAATGCAAACTTGAAAGACCGGTATACGATTCGGCCAGCGTTGTACTGTCATGCATCAGATCACCGTTAATCCAGGTGTAAAGCTTAGAAGCGCCGTTGACCTGATCGATGTTATCAATGGCAACCACCAAATGATACCATTCGCCCAAGTTAAACGTAAAGTCCTGTGCCGGATTTTTGGGGTCTGCCACCTTGTTGGCTGGTAATGCGCCTACGCCTGCAACACCGCCCGTTGAAATGCTGCCGTCGGCAAACACGTGAAACGCACACGCTTGCGAACTGATACGGAACTCCGGGAAGGAATCCTCCGCCATAAAGGAAAGCTCATACCACATGGCTTTATCCTTTAAATTCACAGCAGGAGAAATATTTCTGCTGCCCTGCACATAAGCCTTGCCTGCTGACGCATAATCAAGCTTTAAGGCCCTATTGCCGCGAATGGAAGCGGCCGCAACACCGAACGTTGCGGTGGGGGTTGACCCGGCATAGCCCAGGGTTAATTTTCCGGCCGTGTTTGTCGTGGTGCCGTCATCAAAATTAATGTCAAAATACGCGGTTTTGGCTTTGTTGGAAACCAAATGATAGGTACGGCCGATTAAGCTGTTCTCTGCCGTTACATACAGGGTAACACCAACCGCAGGATGGCTCATATCGGTGATTTCCTCTTCACCGTCTAAATATGTTAAGGTTCCTCCATAGGTCAAATCACTATCCAGCACATCGCCCAGCGTTGCCGATTCCGGCACGTAAACGGTGCTGCCGTCCATCGGATAGGCAGTAGAGCCAAGATAAGCCGACCCGAAAATTTCTTCGGGGTCATAGTAATTTAAAATGCCGTCCTCGTTTTTAACGGCCTGATTGGTGGTATAGAACTTTACATTATCAACATATACCGTACCGCTGTTTGATGTATCTGCCAAGTTAGCCAGAATGATAAACTCTACCGTTTGTTCGCCTATACCGTGAGTAATTGAACGTGAATCCTGCAAGGCCGTGTAACCTTTACCGTTATCCACAAGCACACCATTCACCCACAAGTACATTTTAGGTGCAGAACCGTTAGTGTCATTCTCTCTGTCCAGATGATCAATGGCAAGAGTAATATGGTGCCAGTAATTCAGCCCAAATTCCAAAGTGTTGATCTGTGTTGTAGGATACAAAGTGGCCAAATGTCCTAATTTTACCGCGCCGTTCGGTTCTAAAGAAAGACCCGATAACCCGTTTTTCAATCGAATTCCCACGGGGGCGTTCTGCTGCATAAACGAAAATTCATACCAAATAACATCATTCTCTGTCAAAGAAACGGCAGAACTCGTTACCGCACGGCCATTAAATGTACCCTCTGCTGAGTGGTTATTCACCATACGCAACGAAGTGTTGTTGCGAAGAGGTTCTGTTTCAAAAGCCATACCACTCCATTTTACGTGATTCCAATTGATAGCAGGACCGCCTTCGGCAGCGTTTGTTAAATCGCCGCTGTCAAAGTTTAAATCCACATAATTTTGCTTTGTCAGTGTGCTTGCAAACGCCGTTGCAGGAACCATAACCGCCAGTAATGCCAATGCCAAGGAAAGTGCCAGAATTTTCTTTTTCATCGAAATACACTCCTTTTTTATTTTGTATAAACTTTGTATATCATCGGCACGGCCGCGCCGCGCATTGCTGCGCGGCCTGCGCCATAAAAGAGAGGTTTACTGTGCAGAGAACCCTTCTCTGCCGCATGGTTTTAGTTTTGCACCGCGTCATAAATCCGCGCTTCGCAAATGCTGTTATACGGTACAATGGTCGAGCCGTGGCAGGTCAGCTTAATGTACCGTGCTTTCGTGCGGTTAAACTGAACATGCTCCCACTCGTTTTTAACGCCGCACGAAAGTAAATCATCACGCACCAAGGTAAAGTTTTCGTTGTCGCTTGAAGCATAAATTTCATATTTAAGCCGCCGTCCGTCACCGCCATAGAGATAAAAGGCCAATGTGTTAAATTCTTTTTCCTCGCCCAAATCCAGCGTAATCCACTGGTCATTGGCCGAGCTCCAGCGTGTGCTTACATCATCGTCAAGCACGTTTGCGGGTATGTTACCGTCATTGTCGCTGGCCTCTGCTCCCGCAATGGGAATTTGTACGGCCGACTCCGGCAGACCTGCAACACCCTTATCGTCCAGCGTAATGGTATATACCTTGTAATTGCCCGGCACCGTACTGCTTTCAATACGAACAATCATCGTATCGTTTTGGTCGTCTATCGGTATCATTTCAACCTTGCCTTTGGTATCAACCTTAACCTCCGGCGTACCGTAATAGCCGGGCCAATACATGTTATAGTCATATACATCCGGCGAGAAGCCCTCTACCAAATGTCCGTTTAAGTAAATCGCGTCTGCCTTGTCGTAGCCCTCGGTTGCCGAGCCGTCCGGAATTGTCCATTCGCTGAAGGGTACCAACTCGGTTTTTTGATAAACCTGACCGTACGGCACCGCCACGGCGCGGAAATATACCGGTTCGCCTTCACTAAAGAAGTTAATCGAAATTTTGCGGAACTGCTTATGCCGCGCCAGCTGCATTGAGCCGGGCACCTTGGGTGAACCGGGCAGCGATTCCAGCTGATCCTGCTTGCTGATGAGAAAATCGACGTTTGAGTCGAAGTATACGGCGCATTTTTTGCCGTCCTTGGTCAGCCATGCCATTTTGCCTGCTTCGTCAATTTCAATATTGGCCGTGGTATGCCAGAACCAGTAAAATTCGTTATTGCCCTCAAACGGCTTGATCTCATCCTGCACGGTAAAGACCTTTCGATCCTGCGAAAGCATATAGGCACGGTTAGCCGATTCTACCTGGCCGTAATAGCCCGGTGTCAAATCTGCTGTAAAAATGGCGCCCTTGGGCTTGCTTTCTGTTTTTTTCACAACCGTATAGGCCGCATATGTCTGCCCCGGCCCCTCATCGGGGTTCACAACCCACAGGTTGTGTCCCTCAGCACGCATAGGATACGGGCTGCCGTTAATTTCGTAATTTTCACGCCCCAAATCATCTGCCCACATAATACCGTTTGCTTCAAAATAAAAGTTTCCCATATCGTACTGATGATGTGCACAATTGTTATATCCGCCGTGTGCTGCCATAAAAGTTTGCGAAGAATCACCCCATCCGTCACGCGCGGTAGCAATTTCCAACACTCGATACGTGTAATCCAGCTTATCCGTGTAGTCCACCATCGGCGGATTGGGCATGTAGTATTTTAAAAGCATAATACCGCTGATGTTTTTTTGCGGCTGGTTCATCTCTATCAGTTCAACATTGCGCCGCTGCACTTCATAATCCTTGTTCATTTTAGAAAACCACAAGGAAAGTGCGGTTGAGGGCGGTGTTTCACTCGTGTCATCATGAATTGCCAAACCGTTTTTGTTGCCCGTGCAGTTTACCAGAAAGTCACCGACCTTGGTAATGCCGGGATAATCCATCAGGCCGAAGGTATCACCGAAATAGTTGTTAAAACCGTCTAACAGAGGAATGAAATAACTTAAAATATAGTTGGTGTAGCCCATTGTTTCCTGTCCGGCGCCATCCGGCGAGAAGTAATGCATAAAATATCCCAGTGACACCTGGCCTTTTTCCAAGCAATCCAAAAACAGTGCGTCATCATAGCCTTGACCCAAAAAGGCCATAGAAGCCAACATAGGCCCTGCATTACAAATCACATTCCAGTTATAGTCCATAATCGACCAGTTGTTCCACTTGGTACCGTACATATACTCGCGGTGATATTTAATGCCCTTATTGATGACATTATTGACAATGTCATCCTTCTCCTCCTGCGTCAGCACGTCATACAAAAGGTCGTAGGTGTTAGCCAAATACAGGCAAATCCATGAGGTGGAAAGCATATGCGCGTCGCCGTTCCAGTTTTCCATGTTCACAAGATATTTGGCAAATTCGCGCACCTTATCAAGATAAGCCGTATTGCCGGTGGCAACATAAGCGTAATACATTTCTTCGGGCAGACTGATGGACGGAATCCCGTTAATCTGAACACCTGGCACATCCGGAATATTCAGCGTTTTGTTTAAGTAACCCTCGGCATCACGCAGGGTAATATCAGAATAATCCTTTGCTTTTGGGTCGGTCTTTGTTGCCTCCAAAAGCTTCGGCGCATCCTCTTTCATGGTTAAAAGGCGCGGATACGGTTTGTTCTTAATGCTTTTATCAAATATGGATTGAATGGTATCGGCATTGTACCGATCCAAAATCAGGTAAGCCATCATATGGCTGTAATCGGCCACGGAATACACAAGCGCCTCGCCGCCGGCATTGGTTTTAAAGGTGTAGGGTCGTTCATCCGGCGCAATAACAGCAAATCCCTTCATAGACTCACCGTAAAAACGGTGCATGCCGTAACGGACAAACTCGCGCATGGGGATATAGAGCACCCCGTCAATCACAGAAACCGTCGATTCGGAGGGGTACTCTTTCCCGTCCACGGTGATATATTCATCCCCGGCCTTGGCCTTTACCTTGCCGATGGTTGCCGTTTTGGTCTTTTCGTCATAGCTGAGCGTCTCGTTTGCAAAAGCCGCCAGCGTCGGCGCAGGGCCTAACATGTGCAGGCCGTCCCAGTAAAATGCATAGTCCGAATTATATTTTGCGTTTTTAACCCACACATTCGAGTTTTCGGCAACCGCACAAATTGCACCGTCATAGGTCTTTTTCGCAGCGCGGTAATCGGTTAGATACGAGCTGGGGTTCTTTTCGGCCGAAAGCGATTCATCCACGGCCGTAAACGGCTTCATGTTCGGCGTAAGGGGCGAAGAATCCAGTTCATAGTCAATCACATCGCCGGTCTCTTCTGCCGCGCTGCTGCCCGTTAAGGTGTCCTTGTCCACATAAACGGGTGATTTATACAGGTAAATATTATCTAAATCCAAATAATGCTCTCCAGTGGCAGCCGTGCCGTAACCACCCCAGCGAACCTCCCACAGGGTAGAAGAAAGATCTTTATCGCTATTCGGCATGGGGAAGCCTTCCTTCACCAGTTCACCGTCAATGTAATAATCAATGTCTTTGGTTCTGAAATCAATAGCCGCAGCGATATTGACCCAACCCTCTTTAGCGTTTTTTTCCGACAAAACCGTTGTGCCGTCCGCCGCCGCGATTTTACCGCTTGGCAGAATATAGATGACATTAGGAGAATGGCCGCCTGCAGCCGCATCACGTGCAATAACTGTCCAGCCCTGACGGCTGCTGCGATTGACACGCACGTCCTGTTGAATCACCATACAAGGGTAACTGTCCACTCGTGAGTATGCACCGACCAGTGCCGATACGCCTTTTTTCATGTACATACGATAGATGTGGTTTGAATCCTCCGGATCAATTTCTATGCCGGCCGAACCGCTCCAAATCGGCATGCCAATGACACCCTGGCCGGCGCTGTTGCTTTCGCAGTCTAAGCTGAAAATAACAGATGGCTTATATTTCGGTTCAGATGCATGCTCAAGCTTTGTATTTTTTGCTGCTTTATTAAACGCTGCCGTAGGAAAGTAATCGGCTGCCTTAACCTCCTGACCGGTGTACACACGTATGTAATCACAATACAGCGTACTTTCCTTGTTCTCGTTCGGCTTACTGGTAAAGCCAACCTTCGTCATTTCGCCGGGGTCTTGTAAAATACCGCGATGCGTCACCAGCTTGCCGTTTAAATACAGCTCGTAGCGCAGCGTAACAAGATTCATAACGGCCGAAAGCGTTACCCACGTTCCCACCGGCGCATTGCCGATTTTGTTACCGCCGCCGTCAAACAAATCGCCGCTCCGTTTTCTGGATACCAGTGTAAAACGCGCTGAGTTGTTTGCGTATTCCAGCATATTTTTTTCTGAGTTGTTGTCATCGGCTTTCATTTTCGCTTCTACAACAACGTTATCATTTGCGCCGATCGAAAAACCAAACTGCACAATGGCGCTTTCCCACTGATTCCGCACACGCAAAATCTTTTTTGCACTGTTCTCGGGAACAACAGCCTGCACAAGGCTTCCATCGCCGTAAAGACCGGCCGAGTTGGGCATGCCGTTTGTGATTGTATCATTAAATGTTTCATTCAATAGCGTTGCCGAAGCAGTGCCTGCCGCCATAGACGGCATTGCCGAAGCCAAAAGCAATACTGTTAAACACAGCGAAAGAATACGTTTCATATTAGCCCTCCTTTACCCTAAAATTTGTATATAAACAGGTCTTTGTTGGCCGTCCATTTATATACTCTGACATAGACATAGCCAACACCGTGCTCATCACTCTCAAAATACTGCGGTACCGAGCTGTACGTTGCCGATGTGACTTTACGCGTCCGCATATTCACCACCGCGCAGTTGGCGCTGTTTTTGCCTGGCAGCAAAATGCGTTTATCCATGGACGTATCAAACGTCGGGTTATCCTTATTGGGGATGATAACAAAATAATCCTCCAGCTTTTTATACACACGGCCGAAAAAGTGATGGTCATACGTATCGCTGTCCATTGTCGGTTTTGGCGTATTTTCACCTGTGGCGCCCACATCCAGCATGGTGTAAAGCGTTGAAATGCGGCCATCCGCACCGACAACATACCGAACCACATCACCAAAGCTGTAAACGCTTATATCGGGAATATTATCGCCGTTGACCTCGTAGGATTTTTCCTCACCATTACTCCAAAGATAGGCAATTTCGTTATCCTCACCCTTAGCGCCGCGGATAAACACGCCGACATCGGTGTTAACCGTTGTTTGCACAACACCCTTTAGCGGATCTTGCGAATACAGCAACAGCGCGCCGATTTTGTTGTCGTCATCCACATCGTAAATTTCAACATTGCAATCATTTACATCTGCGCCAAACGTGTAGGTTGTGCTGTAAAGCTCTTCATCGTCCGGCTCGTCACCCACCGTAGGCACAACCATAAAAAAGTTATCTGTCGGCAATTTGTATTGGCCCGCCCAAATACGATCCCATTGATAATACTTGGTTGTGCTTGCTTTGCTGATGGAATCAAGCTTTTTAATGCTGTCGGGTGCGTTTCCTACGGTTGTATAAAAATGATCAATCTCACCCTTGCTGTTCACGCGGTATCGAACCAGCTGTTTTTTAACTGTGCCGCTGTCAAACAAGGTGGCGCTCAGCGTCAGTTCCTTACCGGCAAACGAACTGCTGTCATCTACCTTAACCGTATTCGCCAGCGGATATGTCAGCTTGTCATCTCCGGCTAAAATTTTAACCGCCGCACCGCCCAGGCCTGTGCCGGGTCGGTAATCGAAAAAGTATCCGTAGCGCGGCCCCAGGTTGTCCTGTTCTTCCTCCATATATACCAGTCGGCCGAAACGATCCAAATTAAAGGTGACTTTTGCGCCGACGGCCAGCTCGCTGCGCGCCGTTCTCAGCGGCAGGTCATATTCTGTTCCGTCAATCAAAACCTTTTCGTCCGAAATTTGTGTGATAATGCCGTATACCTTTTTGGCGGTCGCGTAAATTTTTAAATAGCGTTCGTCTGCCGAACGATACACCGTTAACACATCCCCGGCTGTCAGTTCATCAATGCTGATGGCTTTTTCCGCGCCGGTGTAATCGTCAATGCGAATGATTTCGCTATAGTAATTTTTATCAAAAACGTACGTATAAACGTTCCCCTCACGGCAATAGAGCAAATCCTCCGTCGTGTCCACACCGCGCAACACCATAACTTCGGGGCGTATGGCCTTGGCCAGCTCATAACGGCCGTCACTGTCTGTATCGAGCAAGGTTAATTCACCGTCCGATAATTTCAGGTCGAACGTTTTGCGATCCGGCATAAGACGGTTGTTTAACACAAACGTAAAGCCGCTGCGCATTTTAACGGTTTTAATATCCTCTTTTTCATTTTCGTATGTCACTTCGTTGCTTGCGGCCGAAATGATTTTATCATACGGAATGACAATTTTTTCGTTGCTGTCGTTTGCCGCAGTCAGATACAAAAGATGGCGCTCGTCTTCTTTCTCATCATAAAAATAATAACCGAAAACCGATTCGCCCAAAAAATCCGCCATGGCAATGTCTTGTGTTTTGTATATGGCACCGTCAATTTCAATCTCGTTGGCCGCTAAGCGCATATCCGTTGAATTAAGCTGTGTAAAGCGGTTGGCCGTTACTGTGCCCCGCACCTTATACACATTGTGGATAGAGGCCATAAGTCCATCACCGCGTACCACTTCATCATCGGTATTCACAAATTTGGCCGTTAAGGCATTGTAGCACATCATTAAAATGGCCTTGCGCTCACATGCTTCATCGGCATCAATCCCCTTGTAAAGGGAAAGACCGGCTGCGCACTGAACATAACCATCCGGATAGCCGCCACGGCGTTTTGCCAGTGCATCATAGCCCAACAGACGCACCAGCGTAACCATAGCATCCGTACGTGAAATATCCTTCGATACGCCAAACTCATTGTCGCTGATGCCGTTCATATACCCCATCGTATAAGCAACCGTAACCGCTGCCGCATATTGATGGGTAACAGGTACATCGGTAAACTTCTCCAGCGGTGTAACCAAATCGGCACGCATGCCCGAAAGCCCCATGACCCAAGCCGCAAATTCGCCGCGTTTAACGGGTGTATCCTCCACTGTGTTCACGTCAATAATGCCCATTCGATTCATTAAGGTAATTTTTTCTGTTTCGGCCTCTGTCAGTGTAATTTCTTCTGCCGTCACCGCCATCGGTATGCAGGTTGTCAGCAAAATGCCCACCAATAACAGATATGCCGCAATTTTATTTTTCACTATGTAATCCCTCCTTACAGTCTGCCGCAGACACGCAGCGTTTCGTATAAAGCCTTAGCCGCCTGCGCACGGCTCACAGCGCCCTTAGGCTGAAAGCTTCCGTCTGTCATACCGCTGAGAATACCGCGTCCGCAAAGCCCTGCCACCGCTTCTTTGGCATAGTCTGCAATTGTATCCGCATCCGTAAAGCTCAGTTCCTTTACATCACCTTGTGCGCCGATTGCCGCCAAGCCGCGTGCAAGCATAACGGCCATATCCTGTCGGCTGATGGTTTCGTTCGGACGGAACCGACCGTCTGCATCCCCCGTGATCAATCTGTTTTCTTTTGCCGCTGTTACAACAGCGTAAAACCAGTCCTGCTCACTGACATCCGTAAAATCATTTGCACCGGCAGCCGTTGTATTACCATACAGTGCAATGAGGAGCATTTTGGCAAACTCCGCACGTGTAATAGACTGATCGGGCAAAAAGCGTCCGTCACCCACACCGCTGATAACGCCGCGATCCGATAAGCTCTTGGCCGCCTGTGCGCACCAATGATCGGCCGCAACATCCGTAAAACCGCTCGATACCGTTTCGGTATCCTTGCTCTCGCCGCCCCAGCGTACCAAGCTACCGCCGGAGGATGAGCCGGAGCTGCTGCCGCGTCCGCCGCCGCCGGAGGAACTGCCCGAACCGCTGCTGCCGCCGCTTGTCTTTTTGCCGACACGCTTCACCGCAGCATAAAAGGCTGTTTGCAAATCTTCAACCGAATCGTATGAGGCATCCATTACCAGGCGAATCACTTCATCGGCATCAGCTGACTCCTTATAATCATCGGTAGCCAACTGCAAAATGCCTGCATAGGTTTCCAAAATCGCCTTCCGATAGGCCGAAACACTGCTGTCACGCTCACCGTTTATATCTGCCAGAGCAAACCACTGCGCATATTCGTCCTGAATGTCCTTTTCATGGTACGCACCCTTTTGGAAGCGACCGAGTATTTCTTTCTTTTCGGCATCTTCAAGAGCCTGATACTTGGCCGCATCAAACGCAATAGTATCTGCCTGCGCCAGTATATCGGTTTCCAGCTGCACCGTACTTGTTTGTCCCTTTAATTGACTTAACGCCAGACACCGATTATAAAGAGACGAAAATTTTTCAATCGTCAAATCCCCTGTCGGCCGATAGAGGAAAAACAGTTGGGTTAAAAGTGTTTTATGCTCATTAAATTCATCAACATCAAGCGCCAATTCACCGCCGTTTGCGTTAATCACCGTATCAAAGGTTTCGGCCGTTGCGGCATTCACCAATCGCAGCGCTTCTGCCGCCATCTGTCTGTTAATGTGCGAAAAATCTGCTTCTGCCTTTTCTCCGCCGATTGTAACAACTGCCGTATACGTACCGCTGGACATTGTCGTTGGCAGCTTGCAGGTGTAACTGAAATTGGTTTTGGAGGTACGTTCAAATTCGGCAATAACATAGTATCTTCCCTCCGATTCAACCGTCAGCGCCGCGCTTTTGTTCAGCTTATCCGTCGTGACCTGAACCGTTATGCTTTCCTCTGTCGGGTTATAGCTAACCTTTGCCGCAGTTTGCGCCGAAACGGCCGGCGCCGCACCGAGCATAACCGCCGCAATCGCCAGCGCAGAAAGAATCTGCCTTGTGGATTGATGTTTATTTTGCATATATGTACTCCCTTCTTTCTTCTGTCTATTCCTTCACGGCGCCGATCATTGCGCCTTTAATAAAGTATTTTTGAATAAACGGGTAAATCATTAAAATGGGCACCGTTGCCACAACCGTTGTGGCGTGCTTAATAACCTCCTCCAAGAATGCGGTTTCAGAGGTAACCGCGTAGTTGCCCATCTCTTTTGAGGAAGAGCTGATTAATATTTCACGCAAAAACAGCTGCAACGGATATTTGTTTCTATCCGTGATATAGAGTAGCGCCGAAAACCACGAATTCCAGATTGCCACGCCGTAAAACAGAACCATAACGGCAATATTGGCTTTCACATTCGGCAGAATAATGCGGATGAAAGACTGAAATTCGTTCGCACCGTCCAGCCGTGCGCTTTCCTCTAAGCTGTCCGGCACACCCATATATGCCGTTTTCATAATCAATACATTATAGGCCGCAATGGCGCTTGGCAAAATGGTTGACCAGCGTGTATTTAAAAGATGCAAATTCCGCACGATAATGTAAAGCGGAATCATACCGGCCGAAAAGAACATGGTAACAACCACCATTTTGTTTAAAAACGATCCGTATTTTAAACGCTTGTGCGACAGCGGATATGCAAACAGTGCCGTTAAAAATGTGGAAAGAACCGTACCGACCACAACATAAAAGATGGTGTTGCCGTAGCCGATGTAAATATCCGCATTTTGAAAAACTGCTCTATATCCGGCCAGGGAAAAGCCTGCCGGGCGTAGCATAAGACCCGTGTGCTCTACCAGCTTTGTTGAATCCGAAAAGGACGAGAACAAAACATGCAAAAACGGATAAAGCGTTGTAAAGGCGATCACAATCATCAGCAAATAATTAAAAATATCAAACACCCAATCACCCAAGGTGCGTTTTTTGTGTTTCATCTGTAAAACCTCCCATCGTTTTGATTTACCACAAGCCCGTTTCGGTTACCTTTTTGCTGAGGTAATTAGAGCCGACAACCAAAAGCAGATTGACTACTGAGTTAAACAGTCCCACCGCTGTGGCAAAGCTGAAATTCATTTCAACCAAGCCTTTGTTATACACATATGTTGAAATAACCTCGCCGGTTTCATAAGTCAGGGGGGTATATAAAAGAAAGACCTTTTCAAAGCCCACGCTCATAATTGTACCGATGTTTAAAAGCAGCATGGTAATAATCGTCGGCATAATGCCGGGAATTGTAATATGAATCGCCTGCTTCAGCCGCTTGGCGCCGTCAATTTCCGCCGCTTCATATAGGGTTGGGTCTATGCCCGTCAGCGCTGCCACATATACAATGGATGCCCAACCCAGGCTTGACCAAATACCCGAAACAACATAAATGGTTTTAAAAAGCTCCGGCCGCATTAAAAGGTTTGTCCGTTTCCCTCCGAAAAAGACAATTACATCATTAATGATGCCGTCCTTCATGGTAAAGCTGGTAATCATACCGCACAGCACAACCACAGAAATAAAGTGCGGTATATACGTTACCGTTTGAATCACTTTTTTAAATGGCTGACAGCGCAGTTCATTGAGCAAAAGTGCAAATACAATCGGCAGCCAAAAGCTGGCAACAATGGCATATGTACTTAGTCCCACCGTGTTGCGGATAACGCGCCAGAAAAATACACTGTTAAATAACCGCTCAAAATGATGAAAGCCAACCCACGGGCTTCCGAAAACGCCCAGCAGCGGATTATAATCCTTAAATGCTATCAGGTTGTAATAAATGGGAATGTACGAGAAGATGATGTAATAAATGATGCCGGGCAACGCCATTAAGTACAAAACCCGATTGACGCTCAATTCGCGGCAAAAGCTTGACAACCGTCCGCGCAGTCCTCCCTTCGCCTTCCGATTGATAGAAATTTCCTTGTTCATACACAATCCATCCTTCAAAAACATAAAATAAACGGCCGCATGCCGTACCTTAATTCTATTATAGCATCAGCCCATTGGGGCGTAAAGAAGCCATATTGTTACTGCATCGTGAATTTTCAAATCCCGAATCGTCATTTTTTGTTGTTTAATTTTATCCTGTTCTCTCAAATGCCGTCATTATGCTATTTTTCGCGCTTTCCAAACAGAATAAAGCTAACCACGCCGATTTTGACATCCTTCGGCATCCCCAAAATTGTCAATCTTGCCGCCGTGGCACGCTTGGGAGAAAACGTTTGATAATCATTTAATAAATCCGTTTGATTGTCTGACATATCAAGCACCGTTTCCCACTGAATTGTGCTCGCATCTGCCCCATCATTTGTCACGGTCGAATCTGTCGTCACTTCAATTTTATATTGCACGGCACCGGGCGCTATGCCAAGGTCTTTATCATACCCGTATTCTTTCCAAAGAACGCGGCTTGCATATACGTTATAATCGGCACGCAAAGCAACAATCAGCTGACGTTTGGTATCGCCCTCATCCGGTTCCCACCAGGTACACATGCTTTCATCCGTCGTGTAAAACGGTTCGCGTCCCGGTGCGGCCGAAGTTGCCCAAGCCGGGTTTTGGTGATTCAGCGCCAAAAGTCCGGCGCCGTTGTCCGGGTCATTCGGCACGGTCACACCCGGCGCCCACTGCGGATAATCCGTTGTCTTAACATGCAATTCGCCTTGTTCATCCACCACAACCTTATCCATCCCGACACGACGCTCGTACATATGCTTTGAGGCCGCTACACTTGTGTAGAATACCCACAGGCTGCCATCCGACCCCTCTGTTACACAGCCGTGCCCGGCGCCGCGGCAAATGCCCTCCCGTTTTTCGCAAAACGGGCCGCTATTCTGCGGACGATAGCCCGAAAGCGGCGATTCATCCGAATAATAAACACCCAGATTATAAGTATCGTAGCAAGTGCCGTTTGCCGCATAGGTCAAATAATACCGTCCGTTATGCTTAAACACGTCGCAGCCCTCAATCCAGCCCACATCCGTTTGCTGATACCGTGCGCCGTTGCGCTCCCATTCTACCTCCGGCCGATATTCCACAATGCGGACGGGGTCACACAAAAGCTCCCACGGCCGATCTGGGTTTAATTCTGTGCCTTGGATACCCGTCTCGATACCGCATCCGAAAAAAAGATACAGCCGCCCATCATCCTCAAACAACGCGGGGTCATCCACCCACAGCTCGCTGCCATCGGGTTTTACAAAATTGCCGATTTTTTCAAACGGCCCAAAGGGTGAATCTGCCGCATAGATGCAGTTGGTTGAAGAATGAACCATGTAAAACCGACCGTTATGATGTACAACCGTTAACGCCACAAAGATTTCAAATAAAGAAATTTCATGCGCCGTCAAGGCTCTGCCCTCTTTGGTTTGTCCGCTTGCATCAAATTTTTTGGGCAAAAGAGAATGCATCTCCCAATGGAGAAGATCAGACGACACATAACAACAATCCATACTGCCGTACAGATACCACTTGCCGTCATAAAACATAATATCCGGGTCAGCCATGGTGCGATAGGCACGTGCCGGCCGCTTGCAAACAGCTTCCTGCCCCTCATGCCAGCGATCCGTCACAGGCAGATATGCACTGGGGAACCATGTTTTACCGGCATAAAAATAGTCGGGGAACGATACGGGGTTGCAAAATGTTTTCGTGTAATCCTGTTTCATAATATTGTCTCCTTTACGTTTACATTAATTTTTAATGAGCATAATTTGTGTTACATACAAACCGGCAGGATCGGCAAGATTAATAGATTCTGCAAAAAGATGCAAACGACAGTTTTTGTTCGCTTGCAAGTGAATCTTCCCGATAATGCTGCCTGTTTCAGAAAAGTATTTTCGATTGACGCCATGCGGCAACACATCTTCTGTCAACTCTGCACAAAGATCGTTATCTCCACAGCAGACACGTACCCGATGTCCGCCCGTCCACGGCATATATTTTGCGGTTGCCGTGTATACAAGCACCTCATAATCGCCGCTGACTATAGGTGTAAAATCCCAATATATTGAATTTTTTTCCGATTTCCACCATTCCACACTGCCGTTTATATTCACCTTCATTTCGGTACTCAGGTTGCCCCAGTATTCACCCAGCACACGATCCATAGAGCTTGCAAAGGTCGGTGTTTCCGTCTTGCTTTCTTTTTGAATACGGCAGACACAGCACGGCAGTATAACGGCTCCTTCTTCTTGCTGAAACAAGCCCCCCTGCACCCTCGGCTCGGCATCCAAGGTTAATTGGATGACGGTAACCGTATCATCCCATGCCACGCCGCCGGTTTGCAGCGTTATCTTTCGAGCAGACTGTGTAAAGCAAACATTCTCACCGCCTAAAACCGTTGCCGCAAGCACTTTATTTTGCAATCCGTATAATGTAATCGTCCTTTGCGGCTCTTTAACAAGCAAATACAAAGCATTTTCTTTTTGTGTGACCCAGCCAAACGAAAAATCAGCCGTAAAGGGAGATGCCTTTGCAGAATAAATTGCTTCTCCGTAGCGTTTCATCCAGCTTCCAAGACTCTTGGCAAGGTCAACAGCTTCACAGGGCAAGCTTCCGTCCGGCTTAGGGCCGATGTTTAAAAGCAGGTTAGCACCTTTTGAAACAACCGCACATAAAAGCTCGATGACAGTACGGGGTGTTTTAAAATTTTTATCATCCCGTTTATAGCCCCACGAATCGTTGGTGGTGGCACAGGTTTCAGCACAAACCTGCGTTTTGCCGTACGGAGCTTCGTTATCACCCATACATAAAAAGTCCGAATCCTCTGTCGCGCCGCCCAATCGACCGTTAATTAAACAATCGGGCTGCAAGCTTTTCACAAAGCTTCGCAGTTCTTTGGCTCTTTCGGCTGTGATGCCCCACGGCACATCAAACCAAACAACACCTATATCGCCGTATTGCGTTAACAGCTCGCGCAGCTGGAATTTGCATTTGCCCTCAAAGTAGCTTTCAAAATCCCGTTCATTTTCCGGCACGGCAAAGTCCCAAGTATTACCCATGGCATTCGGCTCGTGAAAGTCCACACCCTGACTGTAATACGCGCAAGGGCGAATCCCATGTGCACGCGCCGCCGTGCACAGCGCACCGAAAACATCCTCCTTCGCGCCCGAACGGCCGTTGATGCTGTAATCATCATACGCCGTGTTAAACATAGAAAAGCCCTCATGATGCTTTGTTGTGAAAACAAGATACCGCGCCCCCATTTCCTCGGCCAACGCTGCAATCTGCTCCGCATCAAAATGCTTGGTGCTTAGCTTTTCGGCAAACCTTTCATATGCGGCATTCGGAATTTTTTCGCGTGACTGAATCCATTCCACAATTCCCTTGGTTTCTTTACCGTTATAATAGCCCTCCGTTGCCGAATATAAGCCCCAGTGGATAAACAAACCCAGTTTTGCATTTTCAAACCAAGCAATTTTTTCGCTGCCTCTTTCTATCATGCCTATCCCCTCCTTCTGACCTCTATGCAGCCGATGGACTGCGCCGGCATTGCAACCGAAAGCTCGGCAAACCCGTCGTGCACAACAGGTGTCAGCTCGGTTTCGTTCCAAGTGTCGTAATAAACCGTTCCTTCTTCGTGTACAACACGCAGAGCCTTACCGCGATAGGTTGAATATGCCCGATTATAAAGCGTATAGACCTCACGGTTATCGCCCGGAAAACGATTGGCACAAACGGCAGGCGATAACGTGTCCACCATGGTTTCCGGCGTGTCCGATGCAAAGCAATCGGCATACTTTTTCTTTAAATGATACGCCTTCACCGTAAAATCAAGCCCGGCCGATTCCTCATTATCCCAAAAAGAATCATAAATTGCTTCACCGTTAAAAAAGATAAACTTTTGCGGATGCCAGCTTAAATGCCGCATTGCCATCGGCAAAATCAACTGTACGATTTTCGGGAAGGCAAAGCGATACACGTCCGTAAAGACACGTCCTAAGCGATCATTGCCGTCACCACCGCGCCAGGCCGTTTCAATCATGTCCACAACGCTGTCGATGATGTAGTATGAAATATTGCAGTCGATATAACGCGCGTTCACATCCACGGCCGCATATTCGCCGTATAAAACAACCTCCTCCGGCATGGCGTTCTTTAAGTCCGAAATAAAGTCACGATCTGTTTTTAAAAGGTTCGAAGGAACTTCATGACCGTGATCTTTCCCATAGCAGCGATTTTCAATCCGCAGGCTGAACTCATCCACATACAAAAGCGGAATTTGCAATTCCCGATACACACGCTGATAGATTTTTAAAATTTCCTCGCGCCATTCTCGGTTGGCATGGCACATTCTGTAAGCATCGGCAATTTGTATGTAATCGCCCAGGTCGTTTTGCACGCGCAGACCTTTTTCAAAAAAGTGCTTTGCCTGCGGATAGCTTGCAGACAGCAGCGTGGGGTGCATATACAGTGAAACAGGGATTCCCATATCATCCCGGATTTCGTGCAGCGCCTTTGAAAAAGCCTCAAGTCCGCCAAATTCGTCATAATCGCTTTCGCCGTAGTTCCCCCATTTATAAACAATTTTTCCGTTTTCATCACGATATGTCCAAGACCAAAGGTGCAAAATATCGGGGTAACAGCCTGCAATTTCTTTTTGCTCCTCCAGCACCTTTTTAAAGGCAAATTCCTTTGTTTCCGTATCGTACCAAATCGGTTCTTTGTAAAATGCCTTGGTTTCCACAAAATCCGTAATCTCGGCCAAAAGCCAAAAGCATTTTCGATACCAATCTTTATTTTGGCATTTATACGGCTCGTACCAGCTGTCCAGCCATTTTTTATAAATAGCAAAAGAAGCACGCCAATCCCCTTCGTGCGCCGTCAGCACGGCAGGCGATGCCGTAAAGTCGCCATTCGGTACAATCTCGCCGTACATCGCGGGGTATTCTACATAAAAGCCGATACCGGCCGCATCCTTTTCCAGTGCGTATTTACGCACAACCAACTCACGCTCCCGCGTTGTCAGCGCCAAACCGCCCTGTTCGGCCGGGCTGTACACATCCAAAAACTGCATGGGGAACGAAGGCGCCGATTCTTCATAAATAAATACGGTTTCGTTACTGTTTAAATTTTGATATTTCGGGAAGAAATACCAGCCGTCCTCTGCCGTTTTGTGCTGCATGCCGCTGACGGTTGGGAACAGAATCCCCATACGGCAGTTTTCGTCACCAACATTATGAATACGCAGGTTCCATTCAATATCACAAGCGCCGTCAAAAGAAGCCGTAATGTAAAGCTCTAAACCTTGATAGCGATACACAACCCTTGCCGAATCACCTTCTGCCTTGGCGTCAACCAAGGTTAAATCAGTGTGTAACGTACCTTCCGAATCGCGCAGCTTAATAAAATAATCGGGTCTGACGGTACTGTGTTTGACATAACCGTTTTGCATTTCCAGCAGCTTCATACCGCCTTGTAAGCCAAATCGCATAGAAAGCGCGCCGTTTTGAATAAAAAGCTCATCATCTTGCAGAGAAATGTTTTGCTTTGATTCAACCGAATGAACAATCGGCTCTGCCAGCTCCGGTATCAGCATTTCGGGCAGCAGGCGTTTTTGTGTTTGGTTCACCGTAACGGCAGCAAGGCAGCAATCTGTTTCAAGCAATCGGTTGTGGAAGATAACGCGTTCCACACGGCTGCCGTCTGCCGGTACGGCATACACGCCGACATCGCCGCTCACGCCATGACGTCCTGCCGACAGATTCAGCGGCAAGGCCGTATCGCGTCTGCCACCCTGATACGCAACAGTGACCATAAACCCTTCCACATCATCGACCAAAAGCGGCATGGTCACATCACCGCAATATTCACCCAAAATCGTACCGTCCGAGGCAAATCCCCAACGCTGATGCCGTTTACCGCGCAGTGACATGATAAAAAAGATTTCACTCGCCGCGCACCGAATCGGAACTTCAATCAAGCTGTCACGGCTGACAGGCCGACACAGGCCGCGTTTGGTTTTGACTCCGAAATTTAAAATTTCCTCGTCATTTTCTTTGGGGGCAGGCGGCGGTGCAATCAAGTTATTGCCCTCCGGTTGTACAGTAAAGGGAATGTGATGCAGCACAACATTTGTTTCGGTAAAAAAACGACCGCCGTCTATCATGATCGCTTCCGCGCAAAAGCGGCTGTTAAACTGCTCTTCAAGCGAAATTTGTGTAAAGGCTTCTGCCTTGTCGGTTAAAAGCTTGTCGCAGCAACGGGGCAATTCATCCGACGCACAGGTATACATGGCATAAACCGAAAAATCGGCATAAAAACGCCTGTCTATATAAAATACAATTTTAATGCCGACATAGCTGCTGCCCTCTGTTTGCACAATCACCGAATGGCGGCGGTTATCCAACACAACATCGTCATAGCAAACAAGCGGCACTTCGCCGCCGTCTGCCGTCAGCGCAAACACGAACGGCTTGCGGAACGAAAGCTGTCTGCGCAGCCCTTGGGCGGCATATTCCAAAACAAAATATTCCTCCATGCTAAAGGGCGTTTGCACCATAAATGTATAGCTTTTTTGCTCTCCGTAAAACTTTTGTCCAAAAACGGTACCCTCGCCGTGTAGCACAACGCAATCCGCTTTGGAGCTAACCATACCGTTGGTTGTTGTAAATCCGGCTTTTTTCAAATCAAACATTCTTGTTCCTCCATCAATCATTTCTCGTTGTTTTACCATTCTATTATACGCCATGCGCCGATGGCTTGTAAATCCGTTATCCTTGCCCCCGTCAACCATTTTTAGAAAACAATACGCAATTTTTGTTGTTGATTTTTGCACTTGCACGGTTAATTTTTGCACTGCTCCCAAGCTTTCCTCCTGTCTCTTGATTTTCTTTGCCATTCGTGCTACAATAAGTCATGTTAATTCATAATTTATATGTTAGGAGACTGCACAATGAATGTTTGGCACGACATTGCACCGAATCGTATTTTACCCGAAAACTTTTTGGCGGTCATTGAAATTGAAAAGGGCAGCAAAAAGAAATATGAACTGGACAAAGAAACCGGTATGATTATTTTAGATCGAATCCTGTATACCTCCACACATTACCCGGCCAATTACGGTTTTATTCCGCGCACCCTGGCAGATGACGGCGACCCCTTGGACGTACTGGTGCTGACATCCGAGGCAATTGATCCGCTCGTTTTGGTAAAATGCTATCCCATCGGCGTTATCACCATGATTGATAACGGTAAAATGGATGAAAAAATTATTGCCATTCCTTTTGACGACCCAACTTATAACAATTATCGCGACATCAGCGAGCTGCCCAACCATTTATTTGAAGAAATGCGTCACTTCTTTTCGGTTTATAAAGAACTGGAGGGGAAAACAACTGCCGTTGATGAGGTGCAAGGACGCGAAACTGCCTTAAAGCTGATTGCCGAATACATAAAGAAATACCGTGAAACATACACACGCTAAAATAAACAACAAAATTTGACAATCTGATTTTGAATATTCACAACGCCCGTCAAACACAGCAATTGACAGGCGCTTGCCATGGCGCTATACTGAAAAAAAAGACTTTTCAGGAAAGGATGCGCCATGGCTTTTTTATTTCATGCCCCAATGAACACACAGAACTTTCAGTCAGTCCCCATATATAAAAAGGGCTGCCCCAATCCGGGCACACGCCCCGTCACCATCAATTGCCTGGGGGACAGCATTACCTACGGCATCGGTTCTTCTCTCACTCCCGAAAGACCGATGGAAAACTGGTTGCAATACCACAAGCATTGGCAGAATTTGTATGAGGTAACCGTCCGTAACTACGGCCAGTGCGGTTCCTTTATCGCCGACTACGCCGACCGCACAAGGGGCGCACAGCCGAATGATTCCATAGCCTTTGTCCGCCGCTTTACCGATATGGATGACAATGCCGATATTGTCACCGTTTTGGGCGGCGTAAACGATTGTCAGGCCGGATATTACACACCTGCGGAATTTGGCACGATACACGAGCGCGAAAACTGCGACACCTCCACATTTTGCGGTGCCCTGCACGCCCTTTGCGCCGGACTGCGGCAAAAATATCCGCATGCCTTGCTTGTGTATTTAACACCGCTTATGTACGGTGATCAGAAAGACGGCCGCGGCGCTGTTTGGGAGAACGCCGAAGCCCTGCCTGCCTATATTGATGCCATTTACGCCATCGCGCCGTTATACGGTCTTCTTGTCGTTGACTTATATACCCCGAAGGCGCTGCATTTTTGCACGGATTCGGATGATCCGTTTATTTGCGGCGACCGTTTACATTTCGGCTGCAAAGCCCACGCGATTTTAGGTGATTATATTATGAATCGGCTTGCCGAGGCAGGTGCAGTCAAAATTTTTGCGAAATGAGGAAAAATAAATGCAGATCATACAAAAAATGAGAGAAAAATCCGCTGACCTGAAGGGTAAACCGCCCGTTACCATTGCATTTTTAGGAGACAGCGTGACACAGGGTTGTTTTGACTTATACGAAAAGAACACAGGCGCTATCGAAACGTTTTTCTCACCGGAGAAAGGCTATCCGCCCAAGGTGAAACAAATTTTCAGCCATCTTTTCCCCAATGTGCCGCTTAACATCATTAATGCAGGCATCAGCGGCGATAATGCCACCCATGCCGTCACGCGCTTAGAACGTGACGTGCTGCGGTTTTCCCCCGACCTTTGCGTGGTATGCTTCGGGCTAAACGACTGCAACAACCCGTCCGAAACGGCAATAAGCGAATACCGTGCTTCCCTGCAAACCATTTTTACGCGTTTACAGGCCGAAGGTATTGAGATTATTTTTATGACACCCAATTTTATGTGTGCGGAACTTTCGGAACACATTCATACCGCAAGCATCCGCCCCATTGCCGAAAACGTTGCAGCCGTTCAAAACAGCGGCCGTTTGGAAGCGTTTTTAGATGCCGCTAAAGAGACGGCAAGCCACATGCACATTCCCGTTTGTGATTGTTATGCCAAATGGAAGCTTTTGCACGAAGGCGGCGTGAACACAACCGATCTTTTGGCCAATCACATCAATCACCCCGAACCGTTTATGCACTGGATGTTTGCAGCTGCCTTGACAGAAACCATGTTTATGCCTACCGCAAAAACCGAATGATATAAAAAAGAAAGGATGTTAACCATGAAAAAAGTGAAAGACAAGCAACTGTTGGTCGGCGCCGATTTCGCCGGGTATCCGCTGAAAGAGGCCGTTTGCGTACATTTAAGAAAAAAGGGATGGACGATTACGGACGTCGGCGTACGTGCCGATTCTGACCCCGATGATACCGATTTGATGTTTCATCGCGTTGGTTTGCGCGTTGGTTCTATGATTAGCGAAGGTGAATTTGAGCGCGCACTTATTTTTTGCGGCACGGGTATGGGGATTCATATTGCCGCCTCTAAATGTCCGCACGTACACGCCGGCGTGGTCGAAAGCGTACCGGCTGCTCTGCGCGCCATCACCGGCAACGGCGTAAACGTTTTGGCCATGGGCGCCTTTTATGTTGCGCCGCAAATGGGATGCGATATTGCAGACGCTTATTTAAACGCAAGGCTTGGCAGCGGATATGAATGGTGGCACAACTTTTATGAATTTCATAAGCTGGCCATTGACGAGTTGGAAGCCTTTGATTACGAAACCTATAAGAAAAACGGTTTTAAAGTGAACAAGCTGGGAGATTTTCCGCTTACGCTGGAAACCAAACCCGAATAAAGATCACCTGCCATGACAGCTTCGTGCCGCACTTCGGCCGGAGCTGTTTTTTATTGACATTTCCGTCTGTTTGTGCTATAATATGCTATATACATACCAAACAGGTAGGTAAATAGAGTTGCTTCCGGACGCGGCAGAAAGGATGATTTGTAACATGAACAAAAAAGCAATTGTTGCCATGAGCGGCGGTGTGGATTCGAGCGTAGCCGCTTTCTTAATGCAAGAACAAGGCTATGAATGTATCGGTGCAACCATGAAGCTTTTTCATAACGAGGATATTTGCCTGTCAGGCTCACACACCTGTTGTTCGTTAGACGATGTGGAGGATGCCAAAAATGTTGCCTGCAAGCTGGGAATCCCCCACTATGTTTTTAATTTTACCGAACGATTTAAAGAAGATGTGATTGATGCCTTTGTTGCGGCCTATGAAAACGGAAGAACCCCAAACCCCTGCATTGACTGCAACCGTTATTTAAAGTTTGAAAAGCTGCTTCGCCGTGCACAAGAGCTGGAATATGACTATGTTGCAACCGGCCATTATGCCAAAATTGAATACGATGCAGCCATCGGCAGATATTTGCTGAAGCGTGCAGCAGATAAAACGAAGGATCAAAGCTACGTTTTGTATTCCATGACGCAGGCGCAGCTGGCACATACACAATTTCCCTTAGGCGCTATGACAAAAACAGAGGTGCGCGCCGTAGCCGAAGCACAGGGCTTTCAGAATGCCAAAAAGCACGACAGTCAGGATGTATGCTTTGTACCGTCCGGCCACTATGCCGACTTTATTGAAGGCTATACAAACAAAACATATCCGCAAGGCAATTTTATCAGCCCGGACGGCACCGTGCTGGGGCGGCATAACGGCATCATCCGTTACACCATCGGCCAGCGTAAAGGGTTGGGAATCAGCGCCGACAGGCCGCTTTACGTTTCGGCAATCGATCCGCAGGCCAATACCGTAACCTTAACAGAGGAAAGCGGCCTGTATACAAAAACACTGACAGCAAATCAGGTAAATCTCATTGCTGTCAGTGAAATAAAAGAACCGCTGCATGTAACGGCTAAAATCCGCTATCGTCACAAGGATGAGCCTGCCACCGTTATACAAACCGATACTGACACGATCCGCGTGACCTTTGATACGCCGCAGCGCGCCGTCACACGCGGCCAAGCCGTGGTTTTGTATGATGGTGATGTTGTTCTCGGCGGCGGTGTTATTTGTGAATCAAACGAGTGATCTTCGCTATTTAAACGTGACAACGGTAACACCCGTATCGCCTTCGCCCAACGTCCCGGCGCGATAGCTTTTAACCATGGGATGTGTTTTTAAATAGTCGCAAATACCGCGCCGCAGTACACCCGTACCCTTACCGTGAATAATGGTTATGGTTTGCAAATTGGCCAAAAGCGCCCTGTCGATAAATCGGTCTACCTCCAAAAGGGCTTCATCCAGCGTTTGGCCGCGCAAATCAATTTCGGTTTTTAAGTGGCTATTGCCGCCGGAGCGCGATACAACCGATGCTTGTTTTTTCGGCTTTTCGGCATGCTGTTCAAACTGCAAATCCGAAAGCTTCGCTTTAATTTTCATAATCCCGGCCTGCAGTTGTACCGTGCCGGAAGCATCAGGCGGTGACAGCACCGTTGCCGTCTGGTCGAGCGAGATAAGACGCACAATATCCCCTGCTTTTAAGTTTTTGGGCGGCTTGCTTGTGCGCGATGGTGCGGCTTTAGCCTTTCCGGCCAGCTTCTCCTGTTCCCGGCGCAAGGCATTACGCGCCGCCTCTGCCTGTTGCAATGCGTCCTTTAACGCTGCATTATCCCGAATGGAGCGCAATTCCTTCATCATGCGCTGTGATTCTTCTTTGGCGCTCTCTAAAATCCGCATGGCTTCGGTACGCGCTTCCTCCACAATTTTAACACGCTGCCGTTCCAGTGTGTCTCGTTCCTTTGTCAGCTCCTTGCGCAGATTTTTCGCATCACGGCTGGCGGTTTCAGCCTGTCTGCGCTGCTGTGCGGCCTTTTGACGATTCTTTTCAAGCCGCGCCAAAACATCCTCCATCTGCACGTTTTCATGATTCAAAAGCCCGGCCGCCTTCTCCAATATTTCTTCCTTTAAGCCCAGTCGGCGCGAAATAGCAAAGGCATTACTTTTTCCCGGCACACCGATTAATAAATGATAGGTCGGCGAAAGCGTTTGTACATTAAATTCACACGATGCATTCTCAACACGCGGCGTAGAAAGCGCATACAGCTTCAGTTCGCTGTAATGTGTTGTGGCCGCCGCTTTGGCACCGCAGGCACGTACATAATCCAAAATCGCAATCGCCAGCGCCGCACCCTCTGTCGGATCCGTTCCGGCGCCCAATTCATCTGCCAAAACCAAGCTGTGCTCATCTACACGATTTAACACGCTGACCAAATTGACAATATGAGAAGAAAAGGTACTCAGGCTTTGTTCTATACTCTGTTCATCACCGATATCGGCAAATACATCGTGAAACACCGCCAAACGGCTGTGTTCCGCTGCTGTTACATGCAGTCCCGAGGCCGCCATAAGAGAAAGCAACCCCAGCGTTTTTAACGAGACGGTTTTACCGCCCGTATTGGGGCCGGTAATAACAAGCGTGTCAAAATCCTCACCCAAATAAATGTCCACCGCCACAACCTTTTTGGGGTCTAAAAGCGGATGCCGTCCCTTTTGTATATTCACTATGCCGTCATCATTCAGTTCCGGCTCTACCGCATTTTGCGCAAGAGAAAGCTTTGCCTTGGCAAAGATAAAATCCAACTCGTAAATGGCTGTCAGGTTAGCCGTCAGTTCCGATTGATGTTCACTGACAAAAGCCGAAAGTTCTGCCAAAATACGGCTGATTTCGTCCTTCTCCTCTGCTTCCAGCGCCGCCAAGGCATTGGTGATGGTAACAACCGCCATCGGCTCGACAAAAAGTGTTGCGCCCGATGCGGAATAATCATGCACAATACCCTTAATTTCGTTTTTACATTCGGCGCGCACAGGCAGCACATAGCGCTCGCCGCGCATAGTAATAATCGGGTCTTGCAAAGCTTTTTGATATTTTGGGGATGTAATCATTTCCTGCAAGGTATCACGGATTTTCCCGGCCAAGGATTTCTTTTTTCGTCTGATTTGGTAAAGCGTCGGACTGGCACCATCCGCCATTTCTTCTTCGTTCACAATCGCGTCGTCAATTTTGTCCGAAACCGCCTTTAACGGCTCTAAAACCGAAACGAAGCCAAAAATTGTACCGCCCTCCAGCGCCTTGTCATCCTCTAAATATCGCTTTAAAGCTCTTGCTGTTTTGCAAAGTGAGCTGACGGACAAAAGCTCCTGCATGGAAAGCGAACCGCCGCGTTCTGCGCGCAATAGCGAAGGTGTTACGTTTTTCACGCGAAGTCCCGGCGGATTGCCGCGGCGCAAAATCATGGCAACCCCATCGGCGGTATCCTGCTGCAATGCCTGTGCCTCTTGCAGCACGGGCGTTGGGGTCAAAGATAAAATGCGGTCACGAACCGGTTCATTTTGCGTAAATTCGGCCAGCCGCGCTAAAATTTTATCAAACTCTAGTGTAACAAACGATTTAGTGTCCATTCTTCTTCTCCATCATTTTGTACTGTATTTATTATTGTACCACGCTTTGGCTCGGTTTGCAAGCTTTTCTGTTTTTGGCGCTGGTAAAGTATGTAAATTTCTCTCTTGACAAATAAAAAAGACCATCTATAATAAAAATATATTCGGCCTTATCTTTTTGTAACTGTGTAATAACAGACCGTCTCTTATTCGTTAATAGACAATCGGAAAATACTTTTAAATAATGTAAGGAGTTTATATTATGGATAGTATTCTTTATATGCGTATTAAAGAATTATGTAAAAAAACCGATATCACTATAGCAGAGCTTGAACGTACATTAAGAT
>UQYH01000002.1 GCA_900545185.1 uncultured Eubacteriales bacterium
AGTAAGTGTGTATATAAAACGGTAAAGATTTTGTACATGAATTTAGGATTTGATGCAGGCGGCAGTGGTGCGCCTTGTATTATCATATATTTTTTTGCAAAATTCGTGAGAGGAATTTTGTACTGACTTTATCAAAATAAATATGGAGGTTAAATTGTGGCAAAAAATCAAAAATTGAAAATCATCCCGTTGGGAGGGCTCAATGAGATCGGAAAGAATCTGACGGTGTTTGAGTTTGGCGGAGATATTGTGGTACTGGACTGCGGTATGGCCTTCCCGGATGATGATATGCTCGGTATCGATATGGTCATACCGGATATCACGTATCTGGAAAAGCATCGGGATAAAATCAGGGGGATTGTGTTAACCCACGGTCACGAAGATCATATTGGTGGGATTCCGTACTTCCTGAAAAAAATTAACGTCCCGATTTACGGAACACGTCTGACCCTGGGACTGGTGGAGTGTAAGCTGAAGGAGCATCACCTGCTTTCCAAAACCAAGCTGGTGCGCGTTAAGGCCGGCGATACGGTTAAGCTGGGTGCCTTTAAGGCAGAATTTATCCATACCAACCATTCGATTGCGGACGCGGTCGCCATCGCCCTGCATACCCCTGTCGGCATGATAGTGCACACCGGCGACTTTAAGTTTGACTGTACGCCCATTGAGGGCGGCATGCTGGATGTGGCACGGTTTGGGGAATTGGGCAAAAAAGGCGTTTTGGCTCTTTTATCGGACAGTACCAATGTGGAACGGCCGGGTTACACCATGTCCGAGTCCACGGTAGGCGATACGTTTGACGAGCTTTTCCGCAACAACTGTGACCGCCGCATTTTGGTGGCAACCTTTGCTTCCAACGTGCACCGTGTACAGCAAATTATCAACGCAGCCTATCGCTACGGCCGCCATGTAGCCTTTTCGGGCCGCAGTATGGAAAACGTGGCCGAGGTGGCCATTAACCTAGGGTATATGAACGTACCCGAAAACGTGCTGATCAGCATTGACGATATAAAAAAATACCGCGCGAACCAACTGTGCATTATCACCACAGGCAGCCAGGGCGAGCCGATGTCGGCTCTTTCGCGCATGGCATATTCAGACCATAAAAAGGTCGAAATCGCGCGCGGCGATTTGGTCATTGTATCGGCCAGCCCCATTCCGGGGAACGAAAAGCCAATCTCGAACGTCATTAACGAATTGTTTAAGAAAGGCGCCGAGGTTGTGTATAAATCACTCGAAAACATTCACGTTTCGGGTCACGCCTGCCAGGAGGAGTTAAAGCTGATGCTTTCACTCGTCAAGCCGAAATACTTCATCCCCGTGCACGGCGAATACCGCCATTTAAAGCTGCATGCCGCCTTGGCAGAGCGGATGGGAATTCCGGCTAAAAACGTAGTGATTTCGGATATCGGCAAGGTCATTGAAGTTGGCTCCAACAGCATTAAGCAAAGCGGCGTTGTGCCCTCCGGTATTGTGCTGATAGACGGTTTGGGCGTCGGCGATGTGGGTAACGTTGTCCTGCGTGACAGAAAGCACCTGGCCGAGGACGGCATTATTGTTGTGGTTGTAACCATCTCTAAAAAGGGCGGTACCGTTTTGGCCGGGCCGGATGTGCTCTCACGCGGATTTGTATACGTTCGCGAATCGGAGGATTTGATGGAGGAAGCCAAGCTTGTGGCACGCCATGCCATGGAAAAATGTATTGAGAAAAAAATAACGGACTGGTCGGTTTTAAAAACCGCATTAAAGGGCAGCATGAGCGACTTTATGTATACCAAAACAAAGCGCAAGCCCATGATTTTGCCCGTTATTATGGAAGTGTAACACCCGATTAAAATGTAATGATGTGAGGTAACATACATGAAAGAACAAACGAAAAAGCTGTTTACGTCCGAGTCGGTAACAGAGGGACATCCCGACAAGATTGCCGACATTATTTCGGATGCCATTTTAGATGAAATTATGGCAAAAGACCCCATGGGCCGCGTGGCTTGCGAGGTGACGGTCACAACCGGCCTGGTGCTGGTTGTGGGTGAAATTTCGACTTCCACGTATGTGGATATTCCCAAAACCGTGCGCAGCTGCATCCGTGAGGTGGGCTATGACCGCGCCAAATACGGCTTTGACTGTGACACCTGTGCGGTTTTAACCGCGATTGACGAACAATCGCCCGATATTGCTCTTGGCGTGGATAAGGCGCTGGAGGCCAAACGCGGCGAGGATGACCCGAATGAAATCGGTGCCGGAGATCAGGGCATTATGTTTGGTTATGCCTGCAACGAAACCGAGGAATATATGCCGCTGGCCATCAGCCTGGCACATAAGCTGACAAAGCAGCTTGCCAAGGTGCGCAAATCGGGCGAGGTGGACTTTATCCGCCCGGACGGCAAATCGCAGGTGACGGTTTTATATGACGAGAACGACAAGCCCGTTGCCGTTGATACGGTTGTTGTCTCTACACAGCACAGCGACGATGTGAGCCGTGCGGATTTGGAAAAAGCCGTTATGGAAAAAGTGATTCTGCCGGTGATTCCCAAAGAGCTGTTAACCGATGGAACAAAGTATTATATTAACCCCACCGGCCGTTTTGTGGTCGGCGGACCGCAGGGCGATTCCGGGCATACCGGCCGTAAGCTGATTGTCGATACCTACGGCGGCGCGGCGCGGCACGGCGGCGGCGCGTTTTCGGGCAAGGATCCGACAAAGGTTGACCGCAGTGCGGCTTATGCGGCACGGTATGTGGCCAAAAATATTGTAGCGGCAGGCCTGGCCGACCGCTGTGAACTGCAGCTTGCCTATGCCATCGGTGTGGCAAAGCCCGTTTCCGTCCGTGTGGATACCTTTGGTACGGCGAACGTGCCGGAAGCGGCCATTGAGGAGCTGGTGAAAAAGCATTTCGACCTGCGCCCGGCCGCGATTATCCGTGCGCTTGATTTGCGTCGGCCGATTTATAAGCAAACCGCGTCTTACGGTCATTTCGGCCGCTGCGATTTGGATTTGCCGTGGGAAAAAACCGATATGGCTGAAACCCTGCGGCAAGAGGCTGCAAGCTTGTAAGATCAGAATTTAAAACTATATCATAAGGGGGTCATTGTTTATGAAAATTTTAATTGTAGATGATGAAAAGCTGTTGGTTAAGGGCATTAAATATAACTTTGAGCAAGAAGGTTATACCGTCCTGGCGGCTTATGACGGTGAAGAGGCCATTAAAATGGCTTACGATAAAAGCATTGACCTGATTATTTTGGATTTGATGCTGCCGAAGATAGACGGTCTCAGCGTTTGCCAGAAGGTACGTGAATTTTCCAATGTCCCCATTGTGATGCTGACCGCCAAAAACGAGGATATGGACAAAATTTTGGGGCTTGAATACGGCGCGGACGACTATTTAACCAAGCCGTTTAACATTTTGGAACTGAAAGCGCGCGTTAAGGCCGTTTTGCGCCGTATGACGCCGGCCGACGCGCCGAGCAAGGAAAGTGTGGTTTCCATCGGCAGCGTTAAGCTGGATTACAACCTGCGCCGTGTGGTCATCGGCGGCAAAACCATTGACCTGACTGCCAAAGAGTTTGATTTGATGGATTTGTTCGTCTGCAACGCCGGCAAGGTCTACTCGCGTGAGAATCTGCTGGACATTGTTTGGGGCTATGATTACCCCGGCGATGTGCGCACCGTGGATGTGCACGTACGGCGTCTGCGCGAAAAAATTGAGCCGAACCCGGCAGCACCGATGTATATTCACACAAAGTGGGGAGTGGGTTACTATTTTAAAGAAGCTTAAAATTCCGTTTTTGAATATACGCTGGAAAATTGTATCCACCTACCTGATTATTATTGTGGTGGTGCTGTTGGTGCTCAGCTCTTTTTTGCTGAACACGCTGTATTCCTATTTGTTCGACCAAAAAAAGATGGAGGTTTTAACCAGCGCCAACATTATTGCCAGCATAGTTTCTGAAAACTTTACGGATGAATACATCAGCCACAAACTGCCGCAAATGCCGCTGGAAAAAAACGCCCGTGCCATTGTGGTCGATACGGAAAGTACGGTTATTTACGATTCCTATAAGGAAACCAGCATTAAAAATAAAACCTTTATCAATTTTTCCATTACCGATGCGCTTTTATCGGACGGAAAAAATTCCTCGAATGCTTATAAGGAAAACGGCAGCTGGTTTATTGATGCGGCGGTGCCGATTATTAAGGGCGGCCGCACGGTGGGCGCTGTGTACTTAATTCAGTCGGGCGATTCGACAGAGGAGGTGATTTTGCACATCCGCAACGCCCTGTTTATTTTGGGCGGATTGATTATTGTGTTTGTCGGCATTTTCAGCGCCTCTATGGCCAGTGTGTTAACGCTGCCGATTGAACGCTTTACCAAGTTCATTAACAACATGCCGAAGGACAGCTTGCAGCATGTGCAAATTAACTCGCGCGATGAAATCGGCCAGCTGGCCATTGCCTTTAACAATTTGATAGACCGTATGGCCGAACTGGAGGACAAGCGTCGCATTTTCGTATCAAACGCCTCGCACGAGCTGAAAACGCCGCTTTCTATCATCAAGCTTTTGTCCGACTCGCTGATTCAAACCGAAAATCCCGATCCGGAATTTATTAAAGAGTTTTTAAGCGATATGAACAAAGAGGTTGAGCGCCTGACGAGGATTATAGAGCGGCTTTTGGATATGACGCAGATGGATTCGTCGCAAACCAGCATGCAGTTTATCCATACCGACATCCGTGAGATTGTGCAGGAGGTGTATGACAAGCTGACGCCGCTTGCCAAAAACAAGGATATCAGCCTATCGTTAAATCAGCCGGATACGGAAGTGATTTTGCCTGTTGAACGGGACACCTTAACAGAAGCCGTTTATAACATTGCGGATAACAGTATTAAATATACCGAGCCGGGCGGCAATGTGGCCATCAGCCTAAGCCGCGATTTGGGTAATGTGTATATCGCCGTCAGCGATACCGGCATCGGGATTCCCAAAGAGGAAGTACAAAAGATTTTTGACCGTTTTTATCGTGTGGATAAGGCGCGTGCCAGGGAAACCGGCGGTACGGGCTTGGGGCTTTCCATCGCTCTCGATGCGGTTAAGCTTCATAACGGCCATATAGAAGTAAAAAGCGAGGAGGCGGCCGGCAGCCGCTTTACCATTGCGCTTCCTTACAGTGAGGAAAAAACCGAATCGTAACACATACAGGCAGCTGCAATGCACGATAAAACGCAGCACAGCGTTTTTAATGGTTACAATTGGCCGACATAGGAGAAAATTATGATTTATTTAGATAACAGCGCAACCACGCGTCCGTTTGACGAGGTCACGGCGCTGGTGTGCGATATGCAGCGAGATTGCTTCGGAAACCCTTCATCCCTGCACCATGCCGGTGTCTTGGCCGAGCATGCCATGGAAAAGGCACGCAAGCAAATTTCGGCGGCCTTCGGCGGCTCAGAGGAGGGACGGTTTGTGTTCACCTCCGGCGGTACCGAAGCAAATAATTTGGCAATTTTGGGCACCATGCTCAGTCGGATTCACCGAAAACCGCAGATCATTACCTCTAAAATTGAGCATCCCTCCGTTATGGAAGCGGTGCTGTACTTAAAGGAGCTGGGGGCAGACTGCCGCTTTGCCGAGGTGAACGCAAACGGACAGGTAGACGTTGAACAATTTGCCTCTTTGTTAACAGAGGAAACCGCACTTGTCAGCATTATGTCCGTCAACAACGAAACGGGCTGTGTGCAAAACATATCGGAGCTTGTGCGCCTTAGCAAGTCTAAGAACCCGAAGGTGCTTTTTCATACGGATGCCGTGCAGGCGCTTGGCAAAATACCGATTACGGTGCGCGAAAGCGGCGCGGATCTGGTGTCTGTCAGCGGTCATAAAATTAACGGCCCCAAGGGCAGCGGCGGCCTGTTTATCCGCCGCAGTGTTCATGTTAAGCCCGTTTGCTTCGGCGGCGGACAGGAAGGCGGCCTGCGCAGCGGTACACAAAATACACCGGCCATTGCAGGCTTTGGTCTGGCGGCCGAAATGACGCTTTCTGCCATGGCTGAACAAACAAACAAAATGGACGGTCTGCGCCGCAGACTGGCCGCAGAGCTTGGCAAAATACCGGGCTGCCGCGTGATTGAAACCGCGCAGCCTGCGCCGCATATTGTGTGTGCCCTTTTCCCCGGCGTAAAGGCCGAAACATTTTTGCATATGCTTGAAGCCAAGGAAATTTACGTATCCAGCGGCTCGGCCTGTTCATCAAACAAGCCGCAGCTCAGCCCCACGCTTCTTGCTATGGGATGCAGCCGCAAGGAGACGGAAGGCGCCATTCGCTTTAGCCTGTGCACCGGCACAACCGAAGCAGAGATTTTGGCGGCCGCAGCGGCCGCGCGTGAGGCGGCCGCCGTGCTGATGAGTATGTAGGCATTAGGGAGGAAACGAGCATGTCTGAAATACAAACCAAAACAAATGTAGAAGCTTTGGGCAGTGAAAAGCTGTCGCGGCTGATTTTGCGCCTGTCGATTCCGACGGTGCTGGCCATGACGGTGAATTTATTATATAATTTGGTAGACCGCCTGTTTATGGGGCATTACAGTGCCGAGGCGCTGGGCGCCGTTACGGCCGTGATGCCGTATATGACCATTTTAACGGGCTTTTCGCTCCTGGCCGGCAGCGGCGCAGGGGCGCTTATTTCAATCCGATTGGGCAAAAACGACCGCATGGGTGCACAAAAGTCGCTTTCTATGGCCTTTGTGCTGCTAATCGGCCTTTCGGTTCTGATTATGATTCCATCCTTCTTTTTACAAAACCTAATTTTAAAAATGTCCGGCACAACCTATACCTCGCAAGAGATGGTGCGATACGCTTCGGACTATTTGTTTGTCATTATCATCGGTGTGCCCTTCCAGCTGATCGGTAACGGCCTGGTGCAAACCGTACGTGCGGAGGGCAGCGCAAAACCGGCCATGTATGCCGTTATTTTGGGCGCTGTGATTAACATCGCGCTGGATCCGATTTTTATTTTCAGCTTGGATATGGGCAGCCGCGGCGCGGCCGTTGCAACCATTATCGGTCAGGCTGCCACCATGCTTTGGGTACTGGGGTACTACACTTCTTCACGGCGGCATCTTTCCATAACACGCCAAAAACCGGAGTGGAAGGAAGCGCGCGCTGTGTTCGGCTACGGTATGCCGCAATTTTTAATTCAGGTGGCCAGCGCAGCCATCATGCTGGTTTATAACCACAGCCTGGGACGTTACGGACAGTTGATTGACCCTGTCCGCGGTGCGGATGTGGCTTTTGCGGCCTTTGGTATCATTACCAGTGTATCTTTGGTGCTGATTATGCCGATAAACGGTCTTTCACAGGGGATTCAGCCCATTTTGGGCTTTAACTACGGCGCAGGACAGTATGACCGCGTGAAAAAAACGCTTTTAATTGCCATCGGTTATGCCACCGTTTGGATGGGGCTTGGCTTTTTGGCGGCAGAGCTTTTGCCGCGCTATATCATTATGGCTTTTAACCGCGAGGATGCGGATTTGCTGCAATTCGGCGCGCTGGCGCTGCGCATTACGGCTATCTTTTTGCCGCTGGTGGGCTTTCAGCAGGTCAGCTCCAATTACTTTTTATCGGCAGGACGGCCGAAAACCTCCAGTCTGCTCAGCATGAGCCGTCAGGTGTTTTTGTTTATTCCCATTCTTTTGTTTTTACCCGTGCTGCTGCCGGCGGACTTAAAAATTTACGGCGTTATCTGGGCATCACCCATTGCCGACTTTTTATCGGCCGTCATTGCCGCATTTTTTGTGATTGCCGAAATCCGGCGGCTGAATCGGCTGATTTGTGAGGAGCAAAAGTAAATGATTAAAAAAACCATCGCTGTGTATCTTGCCATTTTGGCGGCAATTTTGTTTTTTGATGTACATGTACCCGAACTGTCCGATTTGCTGCCGCAGCAAAAGACGCACGAATCGGTGCAGCCGACAGACACGTCAGAACCGACGCCGGGCGTACCGGCCGTGCGGCTGGGCGATCGTTTTGTTTGTTTGGGTGACGATTTGCAGACCGTTTTATCCCGTTTCGGCGAGGCCGTGGACGTGCTTCCCAGCGAATATGGTTTTTCATGGTATATCTTTCACGAAAATTACCAAAACTATATACAAATCGGGATGGCGGAGGATCGGGTTGTCGGCATATACACCAACGCGCCGCATTTTGAAGTGCTGGGCATAACACCCGGCATGACGCGTGACGATGTACGCCTTTTAGCCGGAGATTTGGTGTTTTATATCGAAAAAGCGGACGGGCGGTATCAGACCATGAGTGAGGATACACCCGTTAACGAGGGCGATTTATTTTTTGCCGAAAATGCCTATATTCATATTTTTTATGATATGTTTAAGAATGATTCCGTCACTTCCGTTAATATAATAGCAAGAGAAACCGAAATCGGATTCAGCCGCCTATACGGTGAGGCATCGCCGCAGCTGGCGGAAAGCTTTGCACGTCAAAGTTATTATGTGGCCAATGCGCTGCGTGTGCGCGAGGGTGTAAAGGCGTTTGTCTGGTCGGATGCGCTGTGTGTCCCGGCAAAGGGGCACGCTGTCGATATGGCCAAGAATAACTATTTTTCCCACGACGGTATTGACGGCAGACGGGTGAAAGAACGCATAGAGGATGCCGGGATTTCCTTTCGCCGCTGCGGTGAAAATTTGGCCATGGGTGCGCAAAATGCGTTGATTATGCACGAGCTGTTAATGAATTCCGAGGGGCACAGAAAAAACCTGTTAACAGATTTTCAGTACATGGGCGTTGGCGTAAGCTTTCGCGAGGACAACGCACCGTTTTTGGTGCAGAATTTTATGACACCGCCGGTAACGGCAATTATTGGATAGAGGGATGATACATGAAAAATATTGTTTTGGTCGGTTTTTCGGGCGTTGGCAAAACAACGGTCGGACGGTTGCTTTCCTCCAAATTAAAAATGGAATTTTTCGATACGGATGATGCCATCCGCCGCTGCGAAAAAATGCCGCTGCCGGAGCTTTTGAAGAAAAAGGGCGCCAAATATTTTGAAGGGGCGCAGCGGTTTGCCGTTTCTACTCTGGCGCAAAATGAAAACTGCATCATCTCCACGGGCGGCGATACGGTGACAGACACCTTTAATGCCGATGCTTTGCACAAAACGGGCATTTTGGTGTGGCTGACCGCACAGCCGGAGACCGTGTATCAAAACACACGGCGCAGTGCAGGCCGTCGGCCGGGGCTTGCCAAGGCCACGCCGGAGGATATTGCGCGCATGATGGAGGAGAGAAAGCCATTTTACGAAAAGGCAGATATTGCCGTTTCGGTTGACCGCGGCGATTTGGAAGCCGTGACGGACGAAATTATTGAAAAATGCAAGGCTCTGTAATTGAAAAGCGCAAAGAAACGTATCTTGTAACAAAACGGGGCAGCAGCGGCCGCCCCTGCATAACAAATACCGGGCATTTAGGGAATTAACCCCTATGTGACTCACAAAAGAAAGGAAGATCAACATGGAAGATTGTATTTTTTGCAAAATTATAGGGGGAGACATCCCCTCCAAAAAAGTGTACGAGGATGATTTGGTGTATGCTTTTTGCGATATTGCACCGGCTGCACCGGTACATATTTTAATTGTGCCGAAGGAGCACATCAAAAGTCTGGACGCGGCAAAGCCGGAGCATCAAGCTCTTTTGGGACATATTTTGCTGACAGCCGCAAAGCTGGCGCGCGAGCAGGGTGTTGCGGAGGATGGTTACCGCATTGTAAACAACTGCGGCGAAAATGCGGGACAAACCGTGTTCCATTTGCATTTTCACCTGCTGGCCGGGGATAAATTCTCTACGCTGGTTTAGGAATCGAACCCCATATGCCTAATTTGATTCAAAAAATCATAAAAATATTGACAAAATGACTATTTAGGTCTATAATATTTGTGTAGAACCGTTTAAACACCAATGTGTTTGTCGTCGGTGCAACGTTTGCATCGGTATTCGGCTGATGATAACGGTACTGCAATTTGCGACAAGGGAGCTTGCAAAAGCAGGCTGAGAAAGGGCTGTGTTGCCCTGACCTTTAAACTTGATTTGGGTAATGCCAACGTAAGGACAGTCACAAGCAGTTTTTTGAATACCTGAAAAACCGTATTGCGGATATGCCTTATGTGGCGTATCCGCAATTTTTTTTAGGGAGGATACGAACCATGTTGGGAGAATGTTTGGAAAATGTGAGAAAAAAGGTGCCGCTGGTACATAATATCACGAATTATGTTACCGTCAATGATGTGGCAAACGTCATTTTGGCCTGCGGCGGTAGCCCGATTATGTCGGACGAGCCGGAGGATGTGGCAGATATTACGGCCATCTGCGGCGGTTTGAACATTAACATCGGCACGCTGAACCGGCAAAGTATTCGGGCCATGTTTTGTGCGGCAGAAAAGGCCGGGGCGCTGCGGCATCCCATTTTGCTGGACCCTGTGGGCGCCGGGGCTTCTGCCCTGCGTACCGAAACGGCGCTTTTACTGCTGGAAAAGGCAAAGCCGACCGTTGTGCGCGGCAACATTTCGGAAATTAAGACGCTGGCCGCGGGGCACGGCTCTACAAACGGCGTGGATGCGGATGTGGCTGATGCCGTAACGGAGGACAATTTAGACACTTCGGTACAATTTGCCAAGCATTTGGCACAAAAAACCGGAGCCGTGATTGCCATCACGGGCGCGATTGATTTGGTTGCCGACAAAGACCGCTGCGCTGTGATTCGGAACGGTCGGCCGGAGATGAGCAAAATTACGGGCACGGGCTGTCAGCTTTCCGGCATGATGACGGCGTTTGCTGCGGCCAATCCCGACAAGATATTTGAGGCCTGCACCGCCGCCGTGTGCGCCATGGGGCTTGCCGGCGAGCTTGCGCATAGCCGTATGCAGCCGGGGGACGGCAACTCTACCTACAGAAACCGCATCATTGACGCGATATATCATATGAGCGGCGAAATATTGGACGGAGGCGCACGTTATGCAATCAAGTGATTTATTGTTATATGCCGTTACGGATCGCCGCTGGCTGGGCAGCCGCACACTGACGGAGGTTGTACGTGAGAGCCTGGAGGGCGGCGTGACATTTGTGCAGCTGCGTGAGAAAAATCTGCATGAGGCCGCATTTTTGGAGGAAGCACGGCAGCTGCAAAGCCTGTGCCGCTTGTATCACGTTCCCTTTGTGGTGAATGACAATGTGGAAATTGCTGCTGCCATGCAGGCGGACGGTGTGCATGTCGGCCAAAATGATATGAGTGCAAAAGAGGTACGCCGCATTTTGGGTGAAAAGGCGATTGTCGGCGTATCGGCGCAAACGGTGGAGCAGGCCTTGGCGGCCGAACGCGACGGCGCGGATTATTTGGGTGTAGGCGCGGTGTTTGCAACCGGTTCAAAGGATGATGCGGACAGCGTTAGTTTTGCGACCTTGCAGGCGATTTGCCGAGCGGTTTCCATTCCCGTCATTGCCATTGGCGGCATTACGGCCGAAAACGCTGGGACGCTCCGCGGCAGCGGCATTTGCGGCGTTGCCGTTATCAGTGCCATTTATGCGGATTCGGACATTCGCGGCGCGGCAAGTCGTTTAAAAGAGACGGTTACAGCGATGCTGGATGATACAAAGGAGGATGCGTGCCATGAAAATTGCATTAACAATTGCCGGGAGTGATTCCGGCGGCGGCGCCGGCATACAGGCCGATATTAAAACCATGCTGGCCAATGGTGTGTTTGCTGCTTCTGCCATTACGGCGATGACGGCGCAAAACACCCTGGGCGTGACGGCCATTATGAACGCCACGGAGGAATTTTTGGCGCAGGAGATAGACAGTGTGTTTACCGATTTGCGCCCGGACGCGGTTAAAATCGGTATGGTGTCCGAAAGCGGACTGATTCGTGTGATTGCCGAGCGGCTTACATATTACGGCGCGAAAAATATTGTGGTTGACCCCGTTATGGTGGCAACCAGCGGCGCAAGGCTCCTATCGCCCGATGCAATCGGTACATTAAAGGAGGCACTTTTGCCCTTGGCAGATATATTGACCCCCAACATTCCGGAGGCAGAGGAGCTGACGGGACTTTTCATCACCACACCGGAGGATATGCAGCAGGCGGCACAGATGATTGGCGAGAATTTTCATTGTGCGGTTTTGTGCAAGGGCGGTCATCACATTAACGATGCGAATGACCTTTTATGGAGCAACGGCAGCTTTCAATGGTTTTACGGCGAGCGGATTGCAAACCCCAACACGCACGGAACGGGGTGCACGCTTTCCTCGGCCATTGCGGCCAATTTGGCCAAAGGGTTTACCATGGCCGAAGCTGTGCAACGCGCCAAAACATATCTTTCGGGTGCGCTGCGTTCTATGCTGAATTTGGGGGCAGGCAGCGGTCCGGTTGACCACGGCTTTGCCATTTGCAATGAATATACAAAGGGGTTATCATCATGAAAAAACAAACAAATTTATTTGAAAACGGATTGATTTGGTTCGGTGCAGCCGTTTCGCTGGCCGAAATTTTAACGGGTATCTCGTTTGCTTCACTCGGTTTTAAAACCGGTATGGCGGCGATTATCATTGGGCATGTGATTGGCTGCGCGCTGTTATTTTTGGCAGGAGTGATCGGCGGAAAATGCCGCAAAAGCGCCATGGAGACGGTAAAAGACAGCTTTGGCCGAAAGGGCGGCTTGTTTTTTGCGGTGATGAACGTTTTACAGCTTGTGGGCTGGACGGCCATTATGATTTATGACGGCGCACTGGCGGCAAACGGCATCTTTTCCATCGGTTCTTGGGCGTGGTGCTTGGTCATAGGGGCGCTTATTGCCGTTTGGATTTTGGTCGGCGTCACAAACCTTGGCAAGCTGAACACAATTGCCATGGCGGCGCTTTTTATTCTAACCCTGGTTTTGTGCAAGGTCGTATTCGGCGGTGTGTCGCCTGTCGGCGCGGCGGCCGATGCTCTTTCGTTCGGCGCGGCGGTAGAGCTTGCCGTCGCCATGCCGCTTTCGTGGCTGCCGCTGATTTCGGACTACACGCGTGAGGCTGAAAAGCCTGTCCGTGCCGCCGGTGTCAGCGCCGTGACCTATGGTCTTGTCAGCTGCTGGATGTATACGATCGGTATGGGCGCGGCTCTGTTCACGGGTGAAAGTGATGTGGCGCAAATTATGTTAAAAGCCGGTTTGGGCGGTGCAGGCCTTTTAATTGTCATTCTTTCTACAGTCACCACCACGTTTTTGGATGCATATTCGGCAGGCGTTTCGACCGAATCCATCGTGCCGCGTTTTACCGGCAAACGGGCGGCCGTGTGCATCACGGTAATCGGCACGCTTTTTGCAATTTTGTTCCCCATGGATGATATTACGGGCTTTTTGTATTTAATCGGTTCGGTGTTTGCGCCGATGATTGCCATTCAGATTGCAGACTTCTTTTTGCTGCGCCGCAGCCCGGAGGATAGGGGCTTTAATCTGCAAAACAGCGTGATTTGGCTGGTTGGCTTTGTGTTGTATCGGCTTTTAATGCATGTGGATATGCCGCTGGGTTACACACTGCCCGATATGCTTGTCACCATGGCGCTGTGCCTGATATGGCATTTTATAGCCAAAAGCATACATAAAAAATAAAGAACGAAAACACCAAACAAGGGGCTGTAAAAACTATGTTTTTACAGCCCCTTTTGTACATACAATTAAATGGCACAGTTATATATTGCAATAACCGCCTGTTATGCAGCTGCACAACAGGCGGTTATTATATGCATATTGAATGATAGCTTAAAATCTTTCTTTCATCCAAACCGGGATGTCAACATTATCGCCCTGCGCTTTTTCCTGCGGTGCAAAGGGTTTTACCTCTGCTGCCGAACCGCCTTGGTGTCCGCCGCCGAAAATGGAGGAGGAAGGAGCGGTGAAAAAGCCGTTTCCTTTCGGATCGCGATTCGGAATCCCTTCAAAGCCGGTTGCAATAACGGTGATGATAATTTCATCCTGCAAGGATTCGTCAAGCGCTGCACCGAAAATGATATTGGCGTTCGGGTCAGCCGCTTCGGTTACCAGCTCGGCTGCACTGTTAATTTCAAACAAACCCAAATCAGAGCCGCCGGTAATGTTAATCAAAATACCTCTTGCGCCGTCGATAGACGTCTCAAGCAGCGGACTTTGGATAGCTGCTTTTACGGCATCCTCTGCACGCTTTTCGCCGGAGCCGTGACCGACACCCATATGAGCAACGCCGGTGTTTTTCATAATCTTTACAACATCGGCAAAGTCGAGGTTTATGTATCCGGGGCCGGAAATCAAGTCTGAAATACCTTGAACACCCTGACGCAGCACATCGTCTGCCATCTTAAAGGCATCAACCAAGGTGGTGTGCTGGTTGGAAATTTGCAGCAGACGGTCATTCGGAATCGTTACCAATGCATCCACTGCGTTTTTCAGCTCTAAAATACCTTCTTCGGCGCGCGTCATTCTCTGACGGCCTTCAAAAGCAAAGGGCTTTGTTACAATACCGACGGTTAAAATGCCCATCTCTTTTGCAATAGAGGCAACCATGGGTGCCGCACCTGTGCCTGTGCCGCCGCCCATACCGGCTGTTACAAACACCATGTCGCTTCCTGCAATGGCTTGTGCCACTTCTTCGCGGCTTTCTTCTGCGGCCTTTTGGCCGATTTCGGGATCGGCACCTGCACCGAGACCCTTTGTCAGCTTTTCGCCGATTTGAATTTTTTGCGGTGCCTGTGAAGAAAACAGGGCGCGTTTATCTGTATTTACTGCTATAAAGTCTACGTTCTTAACACCGTAGTCAATCATTCTGTTTACTGCATTGTTACCGCCGCCGCCGACACCAATTACCTTAATTTGTTCTACCCGACTGTCTTTTAACGCTTCGTTATCGAATTCGATCACCTTATATTTCCTCCTCTTTGGTACGAAATGCGCAGGCATTCCGATTGTTTTTTATATTAGGGTATTGTGAGCACACACTCAACCTTATTATACTGCTTTTTTACACATACGGTGTACATCGGAACGACACACAGGTCGTTCCCTACAGTATTATTCCACCAAAAATGCAAGCCGCACATAGGCTTTTGAACTAACACTGTATTTATTATAACATATTACAGTACCATTACACAAGTATAAATTTTCAATTACAAAACTTTTTTTTCAATTTTGTGCTGATTTGTGCCAAATAATGCCTTCTCATAACAGAAAAATTAGAAAACAGACGAGAACCGAACACAATCAGCGCGACCAAATATAAATCCACGTCCAGTTTTTTGCCAATAAATGTTAAAAGCGCAGCCAGCAGACTGTTGCAGATAAATCCGCTGATAAAGGTATGCAAATCAAAACTGTTGCGCGTTGTGGCAGAAATCGCACCGAACACCGAATCGAGCAGTGCGATAATGACAATGGCAATATACGGCGAATAAGCCGACGGAATGTGGTACGGGAACAAAATCCCTGCTGTTATGCCGATAGCGGCACAAATGACAACAATCATTGCGCACCCTCCTTTACTGTATCGGCAGCAACGGCGCTTGAAAAGTTAACGGCGCCGCTGTATTTGGGGATGAACAGCTCATCGCTTTTGGAAATGGCAATGGTAAAGCCCCAAACCTTCATGTTATCAATCACACCGCCGTTTAAATTCATGGCGGCCTCTAACTGGTCGGCCTTGCCGATGGCCTTAATCACATACGGCGGCGCCATTTTCATATCGTTCACCAAAATGGTGGGGCCGACGCAGCGGACGGCGCTTGTGCTGATAATGCGGCTTTCGTTTACGCAAATCGCTTCGGCACCGGCAGCGCACAGCTCGTTAATGACGCGGCGCAAATCCTCATCATGAATCAGCGTTTCGCTGGCAGAGAGGACGGCATCGGCCGACTTGCGGTTATCAATATCGCTCAGCGTGATGGTAATGCCGGGGCCTTTTACGTCCACAAACCCTGCCATCAGCTCGGCGCGCTTTAACTGCTCGGATAAAAACTTGGAATAGTCGCTGTTTTGCTCCGCATCCTCACGATATTGTGCAATGTCGTTTTGATAAGCGCTCAGCTGCTTTTGCAAATCCTCGTTTTGCTCACGTTCTTTTTTCAGTTCGCCCAAAAGCTCATCCGCACGGAGGTTTTGCTGTTGGGATTGCGCATTGTTAACGGTTACGCTTTTAAATTGCAGGGCAATTAAAAAAGCGAGGATAAACACAACAATGCCTATCACAAATTGTCCTTTAAAATTCTTTGTCACGTTTGTTTGTCCCTTCTTTACAAATGTGCCTAATCGTTCGATTTCGGCGAGGCGCTTGCTGCGGGCACGGCAGATTTTGACCCCTCATCGCCCTGCTTTGCATCACCGCGTTCGGGTGCGGCCGTATCCTTCGGCGCAGCAGATTCGGATTCATCCTGCTTTTCCGCTTCGCCGTCGGCGCTCTGCTCCGCATCGCCCGACTCGGTGGCTTCCGGTGATGGTGTCGGCTCCGGGTCACGCGTACCGTAAACGGCGCGCGAGGGCGTTGTCAGGTCTATGTATGCGCCTTCCTCACGGTTCACCTGCGGCAAAACGGCAGAAAGCACAGAGATTTTATAATCCAAATCTGTCGTTTTACCGAATATGATTTTTGTGCCGTCCTTTAAATAGGCGTAAAAGTCCGACAGGTTGTCAAAATGGCAGGATCGCAAATCGGAAAGCAAGCCTTTATCCTGCAACTGTTTGACTGTATCTAATATTATATCAAACTTTACCGTGTCTTGTACAGATATTTTTTCACAAATTTCGGCATTTTTTATTTCCAGTCCTGTTATTTGCAGTAAATCCAGGGAGGAACTGTCATCCGTCAGCGCCATGACGCGCCCTTTTTCGTTCGTAACGGCAAAACCGGTGGCATAGGGAAAATATAAAACCGGGGCGGTTTCGGTTACGGTTAGCCGCAGCTTGTTCGGCAAACGGCGGCTGACGGTAACGGCTTCGATTTCGGGTATTTTGCATACGGCGGCGCGCACGTTTTTTTTGCGCAGCTTAAAAATATTTGTTTCGGGCGCAAGGCCGACGGCCTCGGTAATTTGTTCGGACGAGACAGCCTCGTTGCCGCGCACCTCAATGGTTTTTACATTGAAAAAAGGCGTGAACAAGCAAACGCTGATGACGGCAGCCACCAGCAGTAACAAAAGCAGTACACGCCTTCTGATTCTGGCTCGTTTTCTTTTTCTTTTTTGCTTTGCGGTCATTGGCTTTTTCATATGTATAAACCTTTCCTCTTAGGTATGGGGAAAACCCCATATGCCTTTTCTTAAAACATTAAGCTTCCCGTCGGATGACAGCGCCCAGACGCGTTAAGTTTTCCTCCAGGTGTTCATAGCCGCGGTCGATATAACAAACGTTTTCAATTTCGGTTGTGCCTTTTGCGGCCAGTGCGGCAATCACCAAGGCAGCGCCGCCGCGTAAATCCGGAGCAGCGACCTTTGTGCCCGTTAATGTACTGACGCCTGTGATGTGCGCGCTGTCGCGGCAGATTTTAATATCTGCCCCCATTTTACAAAGCTCTGCTGCGACTTTAAAACGGCTTGTAAAAATCGTCTCGCGGATGGTGCCCGTGCCCTCTGCCGTTGCGGCAAGCGCCAAAAACAGGGATTGCGCATCCGTTGGGAAGCCGGGGTACGGCTCTGTTACAATGGCAGGGAGCATGTTAAGCCGCGGCGGTGCCGAAAGACGGATGGTATCACATTCCGCTTCTACCGTGCAGCCGCACTGTGCCAAAAGCGAAAGAGCGGTTTCCAAATGCTCGGGCACGGTGTTTGTCAGCGTTATGCTGCCGCCCGTTACCGCGGCACAGCATAAATACGTCGTGGCGGCTATGCGGTCGGGCATAACGGTATAATCGGCCGCGTGCAGCCGCTTTACGCCGTGGATGGCGATGGTGTCGGTACCGGCGCCGCAAATTCTTGCGCCCATGGCGTTTAAAAAGTTTGCCAAATCCACAATTTCCGGCTCTTTGGCCACGTTTTTCACAACGGTTACGCCGCTTGTAAAGCAAGAGGCCAGCATAATATTTTCGGTTGCGCCAACGCTGGGGAAGGAAAGCGTTAGGTTAGCGGCGGCAATGTGCCGGCCTTTCACGTGCAAATACCCCTTTTTTTCACTGATTTTACAGCCCAGCTCCGTCAACGCTTTCATATGTAAATCAATGGGACGCGGCCCGAGCTCGCAGCCGCCGGGGGATGAGATTTTGGCTTTTCCGTTTCGGGCAACAATGGCACCCATAAAGATAACGGAAGAACGCAGCTCGTGCATTAAAGCCTCCGGAATGTGGCTGCCCAGACGCCTGCGCGCGTCAATCGTTAAGGTGCTGCCCGAACGCGTAACGCGTGCACCCAAATATTTTAAAATTTCTATGGTAATGGTAACATCCTTCAAATCGGGACAGTTACGAATGATACTGATGCCGTCTTTACATAAAACAGAGGCAGCCAAAATCGGCAGCACCGCGTTTTTTGCACCATGAACGGCAATTGTGCCGGATAGGGGTTTTGCGCCCTCGATCACCAGCCTGCTCATAAATACACCTCCTGATATTGTCACCGCTGCATGCCGCAGCATTTTGCGGCCCGGCAAGGGCATCCCTTGCCAAAACGAAAGACTTTTACAATATCATAGTATGCGTGTGTTTGCGGATTGCTACAAATGACGGTCACTTGTCAGCCATCCGTGAGCGTGGCGTGGTTGTCATTTGTGTTCAGTATATGTGCCTAGGGAGCTAAGTTCCATACGCCTAAGCTTCTTTATTGCATCAAAGCAAGCGCGGCATCGCAAATGCGCTTTGTGCCGTCCGTTATGCCGGCGGCTTTGGCGGCCTTTGCCATGGCGGTTTGCTTTTCGGGATTCGTGACGATGGAAAGCACGGCCTTTTGCAGAGTATCGGCCGTCAGCTGCGATTCGGGTATCACCAGTGCGCCGCCGGCACGTTCCATGCTCTTGGCGTTATAGGTCTGATGGTCGTGCGCGACGTTGGGAGAGGGCACCAGCACGGCGGCCTTGCCCAAGGCGCACAGCTCGCTGACGGTTAAAGCCCCGGCGCGGCCGATGACAACATCGGCGGCTGTCATCACCGTATCCATATTTTCTATGTACGGCACAACGGAGACGGAAGGATTTTTCTCCTTCAGCTGCGCTGTAACCGAATCGTAAAAACGCTGCCCCGTGCCGAGCAAAAACTGAAAGCGGCTTGTATCGGCCGTGTTTAACAGACCGATAACGGCTTCGTTCAGCTTGGCAGCGCCCAGACTGCCGCCAAAGGCAACCACAAAGGGGCGATCGTCTAGCCCCAGCTTTTGCCGTGCGGCGGCTTTATCCGCGCAAAGCATTTCCTCGCGGATGGGGTTGCCCGTCAGCACACATTTTTGTGCGTAGGCAGGCTTTATATATTTTGTGGTTTCGGAAAAGCTGATGGCGATGCAATCGGCAAAACGTGCCGTCAGCTTAACGGTTACGCCGGGAATGACGTTTTGTTCGTGAATCAGGGTCGGAATTTTCAGCGCATGCGCCGCCAGCAGCACCGGTGCGCAAACATAACCGCCCGTGCCGATCACGAAGTCCGGCTTAAACTCACGCATAATCTGCTTGGCCTTGTGTACCGCCGTTAACAGCTGTTTGATGACAAGGACATTTTTTAGCGTCAGGCGGCGGATTAAGCCCGATACCTCAATATATCGGATCGGGAATCCGGCCTTGGGGACAAGGCGCGATTCCAGTCCCTTTTGCGTGCCGATGAATAAAACATCGGCCTTGTTTTCGCGTGCTAAGCGTCCGGCCGCAGCCAGCGCGGGATTAATATGCCCGGCGGTGCCGCCGCCGGATACGATAACCTTCATATATGAAATTCCTTTCGGGATAATTTGCAAGCTAAATGGTTTGCTTTTTATATTTCGATACGTTCAGCACAATCCCCATGGCGGCCATTAAAAACAAAAGAGAAGAGCCGCCGGCCGAGAAGAAGGGGAGCGGTATACCCGTGTTGGGGATGGACGAGGTAACAACGGCAATGTTTAGCACAACCTGCACACCCACCAGGGAGATAATGCCGGTTACCAGCAGACTGGAAAAGGTATCCGGCGCATTGATGGCGATTTTAAGGCCGCGCCACAGGAGCAGCGCAAAAATCACCAGCACCGCAGCGGCGCCGATAAAGCCCAGCTCTTCACACAAAATGGCAAAAATAAAGTCATTCTGCGGTTCGGACACGTACAAAAACTTTTGCCGCGAGTTGCCGAAACCAACGCCGAACAGGCCGCCCGACCCGATGGCATACAGCGACTGAATAATCTGCCAGCCGGTACCCAAGGCATCCTGAAACGGGTCGCGGAAGGCGATCAGACGCTTTAAGCGGTACGGCTCCATTAACACGGCGGCCACACCGGCAATGGCAACCGGTATGGATAAAAATACAAAGTGCTGCACCTTGGCGCCGGAGACAAGCAGCATAATCACCAAGGTAAAGCCGATGATAATACAAACCGAAAAGTGCGGCTCTAAAATTAAAAGTCCCATAAAAAGTCCCATTAAAACCAAATATCGAAATAAATAGCTAAAGCTTTTAATTTTATCCTTGGCTTGCGATAAGCTGGCGGCAAAGTAAATAATCAGCCCCAGCTTTGCAATTTCAGAGGGCTGAATGGTGATTGCGCCGACACCGAGCCAACGCCGTGCACCCTTGGTTTTAACGCCGACAAGCAAAACGGCAACAAGCAAAAGAAAGCTGACAACCAAAATGGGCACAGCCAGCTTTTTATAATTCCGATAATCGAAGTTGGCCGTAAAGGCCATGGCAACCGAGCCGAGAAGCGCCCACATCAGCTGCCTTTTAATAAAGTAAAGACCATCGTTAAAATAATAATAGGCATAGGGATAGCTGGAGGAAAAGACCATTAACAGGCCAAGCACCAGCAGCACAACAACGGTTAGTAAAAACCCAAAGTCATAGCCGGTTTTGGTCAGTCTGGTTCTTGTCAGCTGTCTTTTTGTGCCCTGTTTTTTGCTAACCTGCGCCATCGGCAATCAGCACCTGCCCCTCTTGATTTAAAATACATTCATAACACAAAGATACCCGATTATGCACAGCACAAGCGCAGCCGTGCTGAAGCAAAGTACAATTTTAACCTCGCTGAAGCCGCACATTTCAAAATGGTGATGAATGGGGCTCATTTTAAAAATACGTTTCCCCGTCAGTTTAAAGGAGGTTACCTGCATAATAACGGACAGGGTTTCGATTAAATACACACCGCCGACAATGATTAAAATAATCGGCATTTTCAGCATAGAGGCCGTTACGGCAACGGCACCGCCCAAAAACAGCGAGCCGGTATCGCCCATAAACACCTTGGCCGGGTGTGCGTTGAAAAACAAAAAGGCAAGGCATCCGCCGCTGACGGCCGCGATAAAAATGCCGATGACGGAGTTCATTTGCACCGCGCACACCACAAAAAACAGGCTGACAATCAGGGTAACGGTTGAAGCAAGGCCGTCGATGCCGTCTGTTAAATTTACGCTGTTTACCACCGAAAGCTGCACCAAAACCGTAAGCGGAATAATCCACAGGCCGATGTCCGGCATATGCGCAAGACCGGGAATAATCAGCTCTCCGCTGATGTAACCCATGTAATTTAAGGCAATTGTGCTGCAAACGGCAACCAAAAGCTGCGCCAAAAATTTCTGCCTGGCAGTTAACCCCAAATTCCGCTTTTTGACGACCTTAATAAAATCGTCCAAAAAGCCGATAGCGCCATAGGCCACGGCGGTGACGAGCGGCAGCATTAAATCGTATCGCAGGCCGTATTGCATAAACATCACTGCCAAAACAGCCAAAACGACCGACACAATAAAGCTGATGCCGCCCATTGTCGGCGTACCGCTTTTGGCGCGGTGCCAGCTGGGGCCTTCCTCCCTGATGCACTGCCCGAATTTTAAACGGTGCAGAAAGGGGATTAATATGGGTGTTATAATGAGGCAAATCAAAAATGAGATGCCTGCCGACAGAAATAAACTGTTCATATGCTTCGGCTCCTTTTATCTATGACATTCGGGCGCAAAGGGACTTGCCCTGTGCCCGATGCGTTATCGGGTTATGTATTCGGTGACGCGTTCCAGCTGCATCGCGCGAGAGGCTTTGATTAAAACCGTATCACCCGGTGCAAGCTGTGCGCTAAGGGCTTTGTTTAATGCGTCAATATCGGTAAAATGGAAAACGGCGTTTTGCGGCATGCCGGCCGCCACAGCGGCCTCGGCCGCAAACCTAGCGGCTTCGCCGAAGGTAAACAACAGGGTAGTGCCCAGCTCGGCGGCCTCTTTGCCAATGGTGCGGTGCGATGCCTCGGTGTAGCTGCCCAGCTCCTTAATATCGCCCAGTACGGCAATTTTGCGGCCGCTTTTGGCACACAAAACGCGCAGCGCGGCCAAAACAGAGGCCGGGGCGGCGTTATAGCAATCGTTAATAATGGTGTAGCCGTTATGCTCAATCAGCTGCATGCGCTTGTCGTTCGGGATGTAATCGCCCAGTCCTTCGGCCGCTTCGGCAAGGGGAATCCCCAGGCACAGTCCTGCGGCGCAGGCCAGCAGCGCATTGGTTACGTTATGCGCACCGGGAAAGTGCAAAACGGCCTGAGCAGCTTCGTTTTGATAACAGATGGTAAAACGCACCTCGTCATCCGTTGTGACAATGTCCTTTGCCGTGATGTCATTTGCAGCGCCCAACCCGACCGTGATGGTCTTGTGCGGAATTTCGCCACGGTGCGATGCCAAAATCGGATCGTCACCGTTTATAATCACCGTGCCGCCGGGGGCGATGTGCGCAAACAGCTCGGATTTTGCTTTATAGATGTTTTCCTGCGTACCGAGCTTTTCGATATGTGAAAGACCGATATTGGTCATAATGCCGATGTTCGGTGCCGCAATGCGCGCCAGAACGTCTATTTCGCCAAAGCCGCTCATGCCCATTTCAATGATGGCGGCCTCGTGGCTGTCCTCTAAGCGAAACAGCGTCAGAGGCAGGCCGATTTCGTTATTTAAGTTACCGGCGGTTTTTAAAACGTGCAGCCGACGGGACAGCACAGCCGCCGTCAGTTCTTTTACGGTTGTTTTGCCCACGCTGCCGGTTATGCCCACAACGGGGAGTGTAAAGCGGCGACGATAGGCAACGGCCAAATCACCCAGGGCGCGGCGTGTATCGGCCACGGCGATGATGGGCTTTTGCGCGGCCGTCGCGGGCTGTGCCGTCAGTGATGCGGCGCAGCCGCCCTCCAGTGCGGCCGGGATAAAGCTGTGCGCGTCAAACCGCTCACCTGCAAGCGGCACAAACAAAGCGCCCGGTATCAGCTTTCTTGTATCGGTGCATACGTCGGTGATCACCGCATCGGGCGAGCCGCATATAAGGGTACCGCCCGTGGCGGTGAGTACATCTTGAATTTGCATGGGTTTCATATAAAAATCCGTCCTTTACTGAGAACACAATCTGCCATTTATAGCCTTTTTAAAACGCCTATGCCTGCATATCGGCCAAAATTTTGTGAATTTCCTCACGCTCGTCAAAATGGCGTTTTTCCTTGCCGATAATCTGGTATGTTTCGTGACCCTTTCCGGCTAGAATAATACAATCGTGCGGCTGTGCCGTTTCCATGGCATAGCGGATGGCCTCGCGCCGGTTCTCTATGACAGTATATGCACAATCGGTTTCCTTCATGCCTGCCTCAACCTGACGGATAATGGCCATGGGATCCTCCGTACGCGGATTATCGGACGTGATAATACAAAAGTCCGAAAGCAATCCTGCAATTTTGCCCATAATGGGGCGTTTAACGGGGTCACGGTCGCCGCCGCAGCCAAACAGGGTTACAACGCGGCCTTTGGCAAAGCCCTTTACGGTTTTAATAATGTTTTCCAGTCCGTCCGGCGTGTGCGCATAGTCGATGATTAAGGTGTAATCCGTATCGGTATGCACAATTTCGGCACGACCCTTTACACCCTTGGCGGTGGCTAGGGCGCAGATCACTTCGTCCTTTTCAATCCCCAGTGCGCAGCAGGTCGCCATGGCCGCCAGCGCGTTATATACCGAAAAACGGCCGGGGATGCCCAGCGTAACGGCGCTTTCCGTGCCGCCCTCTGTTACGTCAAAAGAAACGCCGCGCGGCGAAAAGCTGAGGTTGTGCGCGGCAAAATCGGCCGCACTGTCAATGGCAAAGCTTTGCATGGGGCAGGGGTGTTCCTCCAAAATCCGTTTCCCGTAGGGGTCATCGGCGTTGATGATACCCATGCGGCAAACATGGAACAAAAGCTTTTTGGCTTCAAAATAATTTTCCATGGTTTTATGAAAATCCAAATGATCTTGCGTTAAATTTGTAAATACGCCCACGGCAAAGGGAATCCCATACACGCGGTTTAAGTACAGGGAGTGGGAGGAAACCTCCATCACCACATAATCCATTCCGGCCTTTGCCATTTCGGCAAACAGGGCAAACAGTTCAAGCGATTCCGGGGTGGTGCGCTCTGTCGGCAAAACGCGGTCGCCGATCATATTGGCGTTGGTGCCGATTAATCCCACCTTTTTTCCGTGGGCCTCTAAAACGGCCTTAATCAGCGTGGTTACGGTGGTTTTGCCGTTTGTGCCGGTTACGGCAACGGGAATGAGCTTTGTTTCGGGGTGGTCATAAAAATTGGCGGCAGCCTGTGCCAAGGCTTTGCGCGTATCCTGTGCCCTAAGGCACGGCACGGCAAGGGGTGCGTTTTGCGCATCCTGCACCAAAACGGCCGCAGCGCCTGCCTCTATGGCGTTTTGTATATACAGGTGGCCGTCTGTTTGGTAGCCCTTAATACACACAAACAGGCATCCGGGCACAACACGGCGCGAATCGTAGGCAAGGCCTGTAATTTCCATATCGTTTGTAATGGGGGCGGCCAGCGCGACACCCTCTAAAATTTTTGTTAGCTTCATACTCGTTTTCGCAGCCTTTCTGTCCGCAAAGTTGACGTTCGGCACGTGCGGACATCCGTGTTTATTCTGTTAAGCATCGGGTTTCATTCACTAATGCCTAATCCACATCCAAATAGCGGAACTCTACATCTACAATGGTGCCTTCTTCTACCTCTGTACCGGCCTCCGGGGTTTGACCGCCGGCAATCGTCATGTTAGAGGATTTGCCCGCCGACCCCGCACCGGAGATGGAAAGGTTCAGCCGATGCTCGGCCAAACGCGCCTGTACCTCGGAAAGAGAGAGGTTTGTTACATCGGGTACGGTGACCTTTTGCGTGGCGTTCTCTTCGGTATATAAAATGACAACCGAGCCGGCAGCCAGCGTTGCACCGGTTTTGGGAACCTGGCTTTTAACGGTTTCGCCGTCTCCCACAATTCTATAGTTCAGGTTTTCACTCGTTAAATTCTTTTTGGCATTGTCAAGGGACAGCCCCTTCACATCCGGTACGTAAACATCCAGGCTTTGCTTTTCTTCCTCGGTATATTGCGGTTCTACGCCCATATAGCGCAGCGTATCCTCCAAAATTTTGGCTACAACGGGTGCGGCAATGGCGCCGCCGTAATACTGGCCGTTAGAAGGCTCATCCAGCACCACCAGGCAGGCAACCTTGGGGTCGTTTGCCGGGGCAAAGGCAATAAACGAAGAAATATATTTGCCGTTGCCGCGCGGCAGCTTTTCGGATGTACCGGTTTTACCGGCTACGCGGTAGCCCTTAATGTATGCGTTTTGGCCGGTACCGTTTGTAACGGTGTTTTCCAGCATGGCGCACATTTGCTCGGAGGTTTTTTGTGAAATGACCTGCCGCACAATGGTCGGCTCTGTCTTTTTCACAACGTTGCCTTCGTCATCTAACAGTTCTTTTACCAAATAGGGCTTCATCAGCTTGCCGCCGTTTGCCACAGCGCCGACGGCCGAGATCATTTGCAGCGGCGTTACAACAGGCCCCTGGCCGAAAGAGGCGGTTGCCAGCTCGACCACGTTGTAGTTCTGGTCAGAGTAGAAAACGCCCTTTGCTTCGCCGGGCAGGTCGAAGCCGGTGGTGTCCAAAAAGCCGAAGGCTTTGTAATAATCCTTAAATTTTTCCTTGCCGACCATTAAGCCAACCTCAATAAAAGCAGGGTTGCAGGAGTTTTTAACGGCATCGGCAAAGGTTTGCGCACCGTGACCTTCCTTGTGCGAACAGCTGATGACGCGGTTTTCCACCTTTTTGGAGCCGGAGCAGAAAAACGGTGTTTCGGGTGTAATCAGCCCTTCCTCCAGCGCCATGCAGCCCGTTATGATTTTAAAGCACGAGCCGGGCTCATACGAATCCACAACGGCTTTGTTACGCCACATTTTTTGCAGCGCGTTAGAGCGCGCCTGTGTGCGCTCTTCTTGGTTTGAAATGGCGCTTACCTGCGCTTCCACATCATCCGGCAGCTTAAACGGGTTGTTTAAGTCAAAATCCTGCTTGGTAACCATGGCAAGCACTTCGCCGGTTTGCACATCCGTCACAATGGCAGAGGCGCCGGCCTGCACCTTTTCATCATAATAAGCTGTTTCCAAGTGCTTTTCGGTAAAATGCTGAATCACCTCGTCAATGGTCAGCACCACGTTGACGCCGTTTTCGGGGTCGATGTGTTTTTCTTCTTTAAAGGGCATATCGGTATCCAGCGCATTTTTTAAGGCGATGGTGCGGCCGGGCGTACCCTTTAACTGCTCGTCATACAGCTTTTCAATGCCGCCCAGGCCTTGGTTATCCGTGCCGACAAAGCCCAATATGTGCGAGGCAAAGTTGCCGTAAGGATAATAACGCTTGGCATCCTCCTGCAAATATACGCCGATTAGCTCCATTTCACGGATTTGCGTTGCGGCGTCATCTTCAATGCGGCGTTTTATGGTCACATAATTCGTTTTTTTGGCAAGCAAATTTTCAATTTCAGAAGCGTCCATCTCCAAAACGGATGCCAGCTTGGCGGCAATATCTGCCGCATCGGCCTTTTTGGAGTTTTTAATTTCGTTCGGATTGGCGGTTACGGTTTGCGCGGTAGAGCTTTGCGCCAGCTTTTTTTTGTTACGGTCATAAATGGCGCCGCGCTGCGAGGCCACAAGACTGTCACGCGTTTGCTGCTCTATGGCGCGTTTTTGCAAATCACTGCCACGGACAAACTGTAAAAAAACAAGCCTTACGCCAAGCAGAGTTAAAATTGAGGCAAAGGCTATAAAGGTCGTTAAAATTCGTATTCTAAGTTTACGTTTCGGCATGGTTTTGTTCATATGCTTTTTTGCGAGGTCGAAAAAGGAGGCTCGTGCCACTGTCCATTCCGGTGCATCGGCTTTGCCTTACACACCTCACAGGGGGCGAGTCCCCTACTTTTACTCCGCGGCTCCTTTTAAGACTACGGTTTATATATAGTATCATCTTCGGTAAAATATGCCTGTGGGGGCACATGGCATGCTGTTTTAGTCTGCGTATGCCATCAGGCCTTTAAAAAATTCGGCAATGCGGCTGGCCGGTGCAAACTCACGCGAGGCGGTCTTTTCAACGTAATCTACGGGCGCAAGATCAATATACACGGTTTGATATTTTTCGGCGCGGCGCATGCCCAACTCGTTTTGTGCAACGGCTTCTACCTTTTTTAAATCCAAAGAACGGTCAATTTCAAATTGCAGCTTTTCGTTTGCGGTTACCAAAGCGTTTAATTCATCCTGCTTCTTTTCTACGGCGTTGCATTTATCCGTAATGATCACAGCGCGATATAAAACCACAAAAGCACAGGCCATAACCAATAAAATTTTAACAATGTTCATCACATTTGCTCTTGTTTTGGCAGCCTGCTGCTTTTTGCTGGACACCCTGATTCTGACATTGGACTGCCGCTTGGGTGCCTGCTGCGGATACGCATGACTTGCCGCGGTGTTATAGGCTAGGTTACTTCTGTAATTCATGTGGTTCACTCCGTTCTTTTTTATCAAAATAATCATCTCTGTATCAGACTCTGTTTTTCTGCAAGAAATCATCTTACGCGGTACGGTTTTTTCTTATTCTTCGGATCTTTTCTCAAAAATGCGCAGCTTTGCGCTTCGTGCGCGCGGATTTTCGTTTAGCTCGGCTTCTGTCGGCATAATCGGCTTCCGCGTGATCACGCGGCCTGCGCTTTTCTTGCCGCAGGTGCAAACAGGACATTCGGGCGGACAGGTGCAGCCCCGTTCCCGTTCCCGAAGAATGTTTTTCACAATCCGATCCTCCAGCGAATGGAAGGTGATGACGGCCAGTCTGCCGTGCGGTGCCAAAACGTCTATAAAATCGTGCAGTGCGGTTTGCAAGCCGCCCAGCTCGTTATTCACTTCAATCCGAATGGCCTGAAACGTACGTTTGGCCGGGTGCGGCCCGTCACGTCTTGCGTTTTTCGGGACGGCACGTTTAATAATATCGACCAGCTCACCGGTGGTTTCAATCGGCGATTGGCTGCGTGCGTTTACAATAAATTCAACAATGCGCTTAGCCCAGCGTTCTTCACCATAGGTGAAAATAATGGCTTCAAGCTGTTCGGCCGGGTAGGTGTTTACAATCTCTTTGGCCGAAAGGGGGTCGCTTTGGTTCATGCGCATATCAAGCGGTGCATCCTGCATGTAAGAAAAGCCGCGCCCGGCTTCATCCAGCTGATGGGAGGAAACACCCAAATCCATTAAAGCGCCGTCTAAGGCGGTTATGTTCAGTTCCGTTAAAACAGATTTCACTTCCGTATAATTGCGGTTGACAAGCGTTACACGCTCGCTATAGGGGCTCAGTCGCAAGCCGGCGGCGGCTATTGCCTCCGGGTCGCGGTCAAAACCGATTAAGCGGCCGCCTGCGGTTAAACGTTTTGCAATTTCGCTGCTGTGCCCGGCGCCGCCGAGTGTTGCATCGGCATAGATGCCGTCCGGCTTAAGCCGCAAAGCGTCCAAACAGGGGGCAAGCATAACGGGGGTGTGGTGAAAACCCGGCGCTTCCGTGTTCATCATAGGCCGAGCAGCTCCATTTTTTCCGAAAGCTCATCGGGACTGAAATTGTCAAAGCTGTGCGCATCCTCCCAAACCTGTGTGTTCCAGATTTCGGCGCGATTTGAAACACCGACAATGGTAACATCCTTGGAAAGACCTGCATATTCGCGCAGATTGTTCGGCAGCATGATGCGTCCCTGCTTATCCATTTCACATTCGCATGCCTTAGAGAAAAAGAAGCGTGTAAAGGCACGGGCATCCTTATTGGCAATGGATGTGGCATCCAGCTTGGCTTTTAAGCGGTCAAATTCTTCCTGCGGAAAAATAAAAAGGCAGTTATCAAGACCCAGAGTGACAAAAAAAGTGTCTCCCAGCTCGTCGCGGAACTTAGAGGGAATAAAAATACGCCCTTTTGCATCCAGCGTGTGCTGATATTCACCGATGAACATGCCTTTTCACCACCTTTTTCCGAAGAATTTGATATAAATCCTGTCATTCTTTTGCGGTGCGTTTACAATTTTGCAAGAAATTGTTTATCAATTTTTAAGGAACGGCGCACCACTTTACACCACTTTAGTTTAATTTTACTCTATTTTAATGGATTTTGCAAGTGTTTTTGCAAAAAAAATTTAATTTTTTTGCAATCAAAACTTAATATACAAGATGTTGTGTGTAATAATTATGACACACAAGATTTTCTTGCTATGACTGGGTTTGCGCGATATATGTCGCAAAAGTGTGACAAAAAATTACGCCAATATTACACGAAAGATTACAAGCAAATTTCATTGGGTGGTGCAAAATGGGGGAAATATGACAAAATTAAGACTTGACAAAACAAGAAACGGGTGATATCATAATAACTGTATTAGTGCACGTAGTACAGTTAAGGCGGTGATAGACTTGATTCAAATTGATTACCGAAGTCAAAAGGCCATTTACGAGCAGGTGCGTGACGAGCTGAAAAAGCTGATTATGCGCGGTGTGCTGCGCCGGGATGAAAAAATTCCTTCGGTGCGCGAAATTGCGGGCAGCCTGGCCATTAATCCCAACACGGTGCAGCGCGCCTATCGCGAGCTGGAAAACGAAGGCTTTATTTATTCGGTGAAGGGCAAGGGAAATTTTGTATCGCCCAGGGAGGATGCGGAGCAGAAGGAGCGAGCGGAAGCGCTTTTAAAAACCTTTTCTTCTGCCGCGGCCGAGCTTTTATATTTGGGTGTGCAAAAGGAAACACTTATCAGTTTAATTCAAAAAGGGGGCACGGCAGAATGATTCAGATTGAAAATGTGACCAAGCGGTTTGAAGGCCATGTGGCGCTTAACTGCGTCAATGTTTCGGTTGCGTCGGGCAGCGTTTACGGCCTTGTGGGGCCGAACGGATCGGGCAAGACAACCTTAATTAAATGCCTGTGCGGCGTGTATCGCACAGACGGCGGCCGAATTTGCATAGACGGAGAGACGGTGTATGACAATCCGCAGCTTAAGGGGCGGATTTCGTATATTCCCGATGATTTATATTTTCCGCCGACCTATACGCCGCGTGATATGGCGACGTTATACCAAAGCCTGTACCCATCCTTTTCGTGGGAGCGGTATCGGGAGCTTTCGGCTTTGTTCGAGCTGGACGAAAAAAAGCGGATTGCACATTTTTCCAAGGGTATGCAAAAGCAGGTTGCGTTTTGGGTTTCGATGAGCTGTCGGCCGGATGTGGTGGTTTTGGATGAACCGGTAGACGGCTTAGACCCCGTAATGCGTAAAAAGGTGTGGAGCGTTTTATTGCGTGAGGTGGAGGAGCGGCAGGTAACGGTACTGATTTCCAGCCATAATCTGCGGGAACTTGAAGATGTTTGTGACCATGTCGGCATTTTACACCGCGGCGAGGTGCTGCTGCAAAAAGCGCTGTCGGATATGAAATCCGACACGTATAAGCTGCAAATTGCCTTTGAAAACGAGTTCCCCGAAGCGCTGCGGCAAGAGCTTACCATATTAAACCACATGCAAACGGGGCGCGTACATATGCTGATTCTGCGCGGCACACAAGAAGAGATTTTAAGCACGGTAGAGGCCTACGAGCCGCTTTTGGCCGATTTGATTCCGCTGACGCTGGAAGAGGTATTTATTTATGAATTGGGAGGGAAGGGCTATGACTTTCAAAACATTTTGTCCTAAACGCGGCCTGGTGCGCTATCAGCTGAAACGCTTTTGGTGGGTTTCGGCCGCCTATGGCTTGATTTTGTTTTTAATCGGCCCGTTTATGCTGCTGAATCAGGATCGGGACTATTTGGCCGAACGTGCCGTTACGCATCCCACAACGGTGGGCAGTTTTTTAATGAATCATACGGCCAGCTATATTTTGCTGATCGCTGCGGCGGTGATTTTGGGTGTGTGCGTTTGCCGCTTTATGCAAACGGTGCGCAGCGCTACGCTGTTTCATGCCATGCCCGTTACGCGCAGTGAGCTGTACATCAGCATGCTGACATCGGGCTTTATTTTGTTGCTGCTGCCGCTGGCGGCCAACACGCTGATTTTTCTTTTGCTGTGCAGCGGGGGCAGCTTGCGCCTGGTGTTGCCGCCGCAATACATACTGGACTGGTTCGGCGGTCAGCTGCTGACGGGAACCTCTGCCCTGTGCTTTTGTATTTGTCTGGGCGTTTTGTGCGGCAGCAGTGTGGCGCAGGCAGTGTTTGTCGGTGCGCTGTGCCTTATACCGATTGGCGTTTATAATGTTGTCTGCTGGCTGCTGGACGGCTGGCTGTTCAGCTTTACGCCCATCGTAGCACGTCAGTACAACAATATTTTGCTTGAAATTTTACCGTTGTATCGGCCGCAGTACTTGCTGGGCGATGTTCGTCACGGCTGGATTTCGGTTTTGCAGGGTGTTTATATTGTACTGTTCGGCGGTCTGGGGCTTTGGGCGTTTTGCCGGCGCGATGTGGAGCATGCCGGGGACATAGTGGCTTTTTCGTGGATTCGCCCCGTGTTTTTATACGGCACAACCTTTTGCGTGATGCTGGCCGGTTCGTTTTTTGTCCGCTCCGTATCGGCAAGCGCGCAGCATGGTGTGAATGTGCTTGTGATGCTTTTGTTCGCGCTTTTGGGTTATGCGGCGGCCAAAATGCTGCTGCAAAAATCGTTCCGCATTGCACAATATTATAAAGGTTATGTGGTGTTTGCAGTTTTGGTGCTGTTGGCGTATTTTGCCGTGGATGCCAACATCTTCGGCTACGGCAAGCATGTGCCGGATACAAATCGGATTGAGGCGGCCTATGTCAGCCGATCTTATCAATCGGACTGGGCGCGTGACCCCGAAGAAAGCAGCGGCACAAACGGCGCCAAGTTTTATGATGCGGTCAGCCTGGAAACGGTGCGTGCCTTGCACCAAAAGGCAATAGACGGCGGCAAGACGGAAAGCAATGATTTAGAAAATCAAACGGTGTACATCGGCTATGTGCAAAAGGGCGGCCGCGGCACCGTGCGGCGGTATCGCGTGCCCCAAGAGGAGGTTTACACGCTTTTGAGTACGGATGCGGCCAAGGACAGCATGTATCCCGTTTTCCGCAAGCATCCCGAAAAAATTCGCTACATTGAAATAAACGGCGGCGAAGTCGTATCCGGCGCGGAAAAGGACGAACTGATTGCCTGTGTGCAAAAGGATTTGCAGGCGCTCTCTTATGAAGAAATTGACGGCAGCCGGCGGTACATGATGGCAGAAGCCGCCGGAGAAGCAATGCCGCTTACAACACCCGGGACGACAGCAACGGAGCCTATACCGGATGTTGCTGCGGCCGATATACATTTTTACCGCCTGCATGTAAATGTACGCGCGGAGGACGGCACGAATCAGGATATTTATTTTGACTTGAATACAAATTTTACAAACACGCTGGCCTGGATTGAGAGCCACGGCTATCATTTAGGCGGAAAATAACAGGATCGCACCAAAATTAAATAAATCTTAAGAAATTTATGACCTAAATCTTAAAAATTTTCCCGTATACTGTGTTATGACGGAGGTGAGAAGTATGAACATTTTGGTTGTGGATGACGATAAGGAGATTGTGGAAAGCATATCCATTTTTCTGCGCGGCGAGGGCTTTACGGTGCTGGCGGCCTATAACGGTCTTGATGCACTGGATATTCTGACGGAGCAAACCGTTCATTTGCTGCTTTTGGACATTATGATGCCGCGCATGGACGGGATTCAAACGCTGCTGGCGCTGCGCAAAACCAAAAACATTCCGGTCATTTTAATTTCGGCCAAAAGCGAGGATGCCGACAAAATCTTGGGGCTGACAGCCGGGGCGGACGATTACATCACAAAGCCGTTTAACCCCTCGGAGCTGGTGGCGCGCGTTAAATCGCACCTGCGGCGATACACGGTTTTGGGTGCGCTGGAAAAAGAGGAAGAAGGGCGGCTTGTAATAGACGGTCTGTGCCTTGACGCCGCGCAGAAGTCCCTGACGGTGGACGGCGAGCCGGTGCGCCTGACGCCGATTGAATATAAAATTTTAGAGCTGCTGTGCCGCCATAGGGGACGCGTTTTTTCGGCCGAGGAAATTTACAAAAGGGTTTGGAACGAAGCGGCCGTGGTGGGCGACAATACCATTGCCGTGCACATTCGTCATATACGGGAGAAGATTGAAATTAACCCCAAAGAACCGCGTTATGTTAAGGTGGTTTGGGGTATTGGCTACAAGGTTTCGTAAAAGCATCAGGGAGGATTTGGGTCATGAAAAGTTTTTGGTATGCAAAAGGGACAAAAATAGCAATCGGGTTTTTGCTGGCGGTGCTGGCGGCATCGGCAGCAATGCTTGCGGTCAGCGGCATGCGCACATATGCCAAGGCAGAGGAGCAGGTTTACCGCTTTGAGACGGATTTTGCGCACAGCGGCATGGTAGAAAAAATGCTGCGCGATGTGATTCGGCTTATACCCGAAAGCTGTGATGCAAACGCACAGACGGCGGACGGACGCATGCGCGTTCGGACAGAGGATCTGCGGCTTAATTTGCCGAGCCGAACAGCCGACGGTGTGGAATATCTGTTTATGATAGGGGAGGAAACGATCACCAATCGGCCGGAGCTTAGTGAAGCGGATTTTACGGAGGCTGACTGCAACGCGTGGTTTACCGCGCAGACAGGCGAGGACGGTTATGCAAGCAGCATGCCGCAGCTTACCGAAAGGCTTTCGGCCGCAGCAAAGTCCGTGCAGCCGCCCTGCGCCGTCTTTGTGCGGCTGAATCCGAATCGGGCGGCGCAGCTTAAGGCTTTGTGGAACACACAAGGCGATATGCTGCGCGCACTGTTTTTAAAGCTTGTGATTCTTGCGGTTCTGTTTTTGGCCGGCGCTCTTTATTTGCTGCGCGTATGCTGCCGCAAAAAGCAGACGTCCTCGGCCTTCGACCGCATATGGACAGAGGTGCGCCTGGCCGTATTTTTCGGCGGCTGCATGATGATGGTTGCCCTGGCCGCCCTTGTGACGGATTTGTGTTTTTTTGATCCGTTTCTGGCAGAGTATTTGGTTTTAACGCTGGGCGGCGCAGCGGCCTTTTTCGGTACGTTAATTTTGGAAGGCTTGGGACTTTCGCTGGTGCGCGATTTAAAAAACAAAACCTTTTTATCGCACAGCATTTTATATCGCCTTGGGCGGCGTGCGTGGCAATGGCTTCAAAAAGCGTGGCAGACGGCGGTGCGTATGCTTGCCGTCAAAAGCGGCGCATTGTTTGCGGCCATGCTGCTGGGATATACGGTTTTACTCGGCTTTGCCGGTATGCTTTTGCTTTGTGGCAACGCCTTATGGATTCTTGTCGGACTGTCGGCGTTTGCGGCGGCGTTTGTTTTGCTTTGCGGCCGTGCGCAGGATTTGGAGGCCATTAAAAAAGCGGTGACCGAAATTAAAAACGGTCAAACGGATTATATGATACCGGAGCTGAAAAGCGAGGATTATCGGCAGCTGGCCGATGACATTGAAAGCATCGGGCTGGGTCTTTCCCGTTCTGTGGAAGCAAAGCTGCGCGCCGAACGGATGAAAACCGAGCTGATTACAAACGTATCGCACGATTTGAAAACACCCTTAACTTCTATTATTAATTATACAAAGCTGTTGCAGGATTTGGAGCTTTCGCCGCAGGAGGCGGCCGATTATGTTAACATCATTGCGCAAAAAAGCGAACGCCTGAAGCAGCTGACCTCCGATTTGTTTGATATTGCCAAGGTGCAAAGCGGCAACGAAGCGGTTACGCTTGAAAAGCTGGATACAACGCTTTTGTTGCAGCAAAGTCTGGCCGAATATGAAGATGCCTTTGCTGCGGCAGGGCTTTTGGTGCAGTTTTCGGCAGAAGCACAAGCGCACATTTTGGCCGACGGCAAAAAAATGTCACGCGTGGTGGGGAATCTTTTGGGCAACTGCGTTAAATATGCCCTCTCCGGCACGCGCGTGTTTATCAGCGCCGAAGAGCGGAACGGGAAAGTCGTGCTGGAGGTTAAAAACACCTCGGCCTATCCGCTTGATTTTGATACCGATGAAATTACCGAGCGGTTTGTGCGCGGCAGCAAATCGCGGACGGAGGAAGGCAACGGCTTGGGTCTGGCCATTGCCAAAAGCTATACCGAAGCCTGTGGCGGCCGCTTTTGCGTGGAGACGGACGGCGATTTATTTAAAGTACAAATGGAATTTGACAGTGTATAATTTTTTTGCTTTACATCTTGCATAGCGGCACGGGTTGTGCTACAATACAGATAGGATTTAAATTCTGATTGGGAAAAAGAAAGGATGCATGCAGGATGATTACAAAAAGTGAAATAGAATACAGAAACTACGGCAGATGCTTAGAGCTTTCAAACGGCATCATTCGGTTGGTTGTTACGCTGGATGTGGGGCCGCGTGTGATTTGCTATTCGTTTTGTGACGGCGAAAATATTATGTTTGAAGATGTAAACCGTGTTTTTTCGGCTTCGGGTGAGGATTTTGATGAAGCCTACGGCGGCGGCATGTGGTATATTTACGGCGGCCATCGTTTATGGACAAGCCCGGAGGGCAGACCGAAAAGCTATTATCCCGATAATGAGCCGATTGCCTATGAACTGACGGAGTGCGGCGCAAGCTTTATGCCGCCGATGCAAAAATGGAATCAGTATGCATATACAATTGATATAACCTTAGAGGACGAAAGCACAAACGTCACCCTGACCCATAAGGTGACAAACTGTGCCGCCTGGCCGGTTACGCTGGCGCCGTGGCCGATTACGGTTTTATCGCCCGGCGGTGTGGAGGTTGTCCCCCAGCCCACGCGTGATACGGGGCTGCTTGGCAACCGCCTTTTGGCGCTGTGGCCGTACAGCCGCATGACCGATCCGCGTGTTACCTGGGGCGACCGTTACATCTTTTTGCGGCAGGACAGCACCGTGCAGGAAAGCTTTAAGGTTGGCATTAACAGCGAGCACGGCTATGCACTGTATTTTAATCACGGTGATTTGTTTGTTAAGCAGTTTTCGCCCAAGGCGGGCGGTAACTACCCGGATGGCGGTATGTCGTTTGAAACGTATACCAATCATCTGTTTTTAGAGATGGAAACACTGGGCGAAACAAGCACGATTGAGCCGGGCGCAAGCGCCGTCCACACGGAGCGGTGGTCGCTTTATAAGGCAGAACGCCCCGAACTGACCGAAAAAGCAATAGACGGCGTGGTGAAGCAGTATGTCCGCTAAACGGCTGATTGTGGCAACCGGCAACTGCGGCAAGCTGCAAGAAATTAAAGAAATTCTGACCGATTATGAGGTGTTGGGCGCGGCCGAGGCAGGACTTTCGTTTTCGGCCGAGGAAACGGGCACAACCTTTTATGAAAACGCCGCCATTAAGGCAAGGGCGCTTTCGGCGCTGACAAATTCGGCCGTGCTGGCCGACGATTCCGGCCTGTGCGTGGATGCGCTGGGCGGTGCGCCGGGTGTTTATTCGGCGCGGTACGCTGGCGAAAATGCTACGGATGCCGAAAACATCCGCAAGCTGCTGGCAGCGCTGGAACATGTGCCGCCACAGGAGCGCACGGCGCGGTTTTGCTCTGTTGTGTGCCTGATTACCGAGTCGAAGGAGGAGCTTTTCGGCGAGGGCAGCTGCGAAGGGCAAATTTTAACGGCACCCGAAGGGGACGGCGGCTTTGGCTATGACCCCGTCTTTTTTTCAAAGGATTTTGGGCAAAGCTTCGGCGCGCTGACGCATGAACAAAAGAACAGCATCAGTCACAGAAAACGCGCGTTGACAGATCTGCTGGCAAAGCTTCGTCGGTAAATAAAACAATGCCATGTATATAACCGTGCCTTGCCCTTTGGCTTGGCACGGTTTTTGTATGCACGAAAAAAACCGGTGCGCCGCAGCGCACCGATTTGAGTTAGTCCTGCTCTTTCATTCCGAAAGCGTTTCAACACCCCATTTTTACACTCTTTTCTATACTTATATTATACCATATTACGCATGTTTTGGAAAGTTTTTTTACATAAAAATGACCGCTGACTTTGTCTTTGTCAGCGGTCTGAAAGCGGCTGTAAAAACATAGTTTTTACAGCCGCTTTGTCGGTTTGTTGGCATTTATATCTCCTTTGGTGTGACATATGCCGTTTGATTGGTTGTGTAAATGACAAATCCGGGCTTGGCGCCGGCCGGCTTTTTTACATTTTTAATTTCGGTGTAATCTACCGGCACGTTATCCGATTCACGCGCTTTGGAGAACCAAGCGGCCAGTGCGGCGGCTTGCGTAACGGCGCTGTCCGAAAACGGCCGATCCTGTTCATATTTTAAAACCACGTGCGAGCCGGGGATGTTTTTGGTGTGAAACCACAAATCCTTATTTTGCGCCAGCTTGCAGGTTAAATAATCGTTTTGCCGATTGTTTTTGCCCAGCAGCACGGTAAAGCCGTCTGCCGTTGTCAGCCTGGCCGGTGCGGCAGGTTGCTGCTTTTTGCGGCGCGCATCACGCGTGGTGCGTAAATATCCCTGATCGGCCAATTCTTCACCGATTTGCGCCAGCAGTGCGGCCGATTCGGCACGTTCTAAGGCTTCGGCTACGCTTTCTAAGTACGAAAGCTCCTCGCGCGCTTTTGCCATTTGGTCTTTCAGCATCAGCGCGGCGGTTTTGGCCTTGTTATATTTTTTGTAATATCGCTGTGCATTGGCAGAAGGGGAAAGCGTACTGTCAAGCGGAACGGTGACCTCCGGCAGGGCTTCGTCAAAATAGTTCTGCACGCGCACCGCCGTCATACCCTTTTCCATTTTATATAGATTGGCCGTCAGCAAATCGCCATATTGCTTCCATTGCTCTTTTTTTTCGGTATCGGCCAGCTCTGCGGCCTGTAATTCCAGCTTTTTGGCACAGCGTTCAATGTGCGTTGCGACCAACTTGGAAAGGTGCGCGCTGCGGCGCAGCGATTGTTCTTTTTTATCCCGTTCGCGATAAAACCGGCTGATTAAAAGCCCCATGGAATCCTCGTGGTGCAGCTCGGCCGCCGCGCCGTATTGCGTGATGGGCACGGCCGCAAATTCCATCAGCTTGCCGGTTTCGCGGCTTGTTAAATAGCAGGGGGCGGCAACACCGCTTTTAAGGCCGGCCAAAAGCTGCTGCATGGCGGTCGCCGCATCCAGCCGTTTGGCATAGTCCATGTCCTTGCAGGGATAATCGGTCTCACCCGTGGCGAGGTACGCAATTTCGCGCGCCACAAGCGGACTGATGCCCTGAAACCGTGCAAGCAGCGCCTTATCCAGCCGCTCGGTTTCAGAGAGGGTTTCCAGTGCGGATAAAGCGCCGTCCAGCCCACATTCCAGCGGATTCACCTTATCCTGCGCGGGGGGCAGCTCGTAGGCAAGCCCGGGCAAAATCTGCCGTTTGGAGCTGACCGAAAAATCGACGCGCTTAATGCTGTCGGCAATGCGGTTATTTTCGTCTGTTAAAATAATGTTGGAATGGCGACCCATAATTTCGATCATCAGCGATTTTTTAACGGTATCGCCCAGCTCGTTACGCGTTTCCAGTTCAAAGGCCAGCATGCGCTCCAATCCCGGCTGGCGCACGGCCAAAAGGTGTGCCGAGGTGAGATGCTTGCGCAGCAGCATGCAAAACATGGGTGCGGCGATGGGGTTTTCTTTTGTGGTTTCGGCCAGGGCAACGCGCGGAATGGAGGCGTTGGCCGAAAGCGTTACCTTATAAGCACCGTTTGCGCCGTGAAAAGCCAAAAGCAGCTCATCTGCCTCCGGCTGATAAATTTTATCCAGCCGTGCACCGCTGAGCTTTTGGTTTAACTCCTGTGCCAGTGCACGAACAACAAGTCCGTCAAATGCCATTTTGTTCATCCTTCCCATGGGGTTTGGGTATTGGGAAATTGAATCCCATATACCGGGTCTATCCCCGTGTTGTAGCTTTTGTAATTGTAAGCGGCGGCGCAAAGCGTGCATCCAGCGCCTTTATAAGCAGTGCACCCAAGGCTAAGCTGCCGAGTGCGGCAAGAGCCGTCTGCAAGGTGTTGCCGGTGATTTGCCAAACAAGGCAGCAGACAATGAGAAACAGCGCAAGGGGCAGACCGTATACCAGTACGGCGGCACGCAAAACGGCGCTGTCCGATGCGGAAAGCTGCACAACATCGCCCACATGCAGAGGCATCGGCGCATCAAGCCAAACGGTGTGACGGCGTGCATGACAGCCGCTGCAGCTGCTGCATTGGCCGCCGCAGGCAGATTGCCGCCCCACGGCCACCAAAACACGATTTTTTTCGGTTTGCACCACAATTCCCGGTTGCTGCATACAAATGCTCCCCTTTTTTATTGTGATTGTTTATGTCAAATTATTGATAAATGCGTAGGGGAGGGGCTTTGCTCCTCCTGCGTGCCGTTCCTCTTTTTCGTATTCGGAATGGCGCATAGGCCGCTTTCTGCGGTTTTACAATTCAATTTTGCACATACCGATTTGCAAAAGCGTCCCCCGTGTGTTAAACGGTCAGCCCTTCTGCCATATCCACCAATTTTTGCAGGCGGCGGCTGACGGCCGACTTGCTCAGCGGCACATCCAGCATGGCACCCAGCTCCTTCAGGCTTGCTTCGGGGTTTTCCACGCGCAGGCTTGCCAACTCTAAAAGCGGCGGCGAGAGGGTGGCCGAGCAGGGCGAGGCCATAATTTTTTGAATGGCTAAAATCTGCACGGCGGCGGTGTTGGCCGTTTTGGTCATGTTGGCCGTTTCGCAGTTTACGCGGCGGTTGACCTTGTTTTTCATATCTTTTTCAATTTTAATGGAATACAGCGCAAGCGCCGAATCGGTCGCGCCCAGCGCGGCCAGCACATCGGCAATTTCCTGGCTGTCCTTTACGTAGATCACCTGGTTTGACTTGCGTTCTACGCGGCGCGCGGTGATGTCCTCATCCGCAAAAAGCTGCACCAAATCCCGTGCTAAGTCCTGGTAATGCGTTTCAATTTCCAAATGATAGCTTTTTTCGGGCGCGTTGACAGAGCCGCCTCCCAAAAAGGCGCCGCGCAAAAAGGCGCGCCGACAGCATGGCTCGGCGGTGATGAACGGGTCGGCACAAAATTTTACGCGCTCGTCTCGTACCAGTCCCAACGCCTTCATCATTTGCATGTAATGCTGCGATGCATATAATCGCAGCGTGTGAATATATCCGGAGGGCTTTTTTTGCGCCGCCGTGCGCGTGGGGCGCACGGAAAACAACGCCGTAAACAAATCGTATGCACGCTGCGCCACGGCAGCGTTTTCGGTTCTTATGCGCAGGCCGCCGCCGGAGGAATCTGTCAGCAGGCTGCCGGAGAGGGCAACAAGCCCGGCCAGCTCGGCACGCTTGCAGCAGGCCGCAGCAGGGGGCAGGGCGCACAGCTCCTGTTTCACTTCGCTTGAAAAGGACATAACGGCTCCTTTCGCTTTTCTCCCAAATCCATTTATGCATCTCTATTTTGCATCATACCAACTGCTGCCGGCATGCATATCCACGGCAAGGGGCACCGCAAGCGGCAGTACGTGTTCCATTTCCTCACACAAAATGCGCCCGGCGGTATCCTTTTCGTCAAGCGGCGCTTCTACAATCAATTCGTCGTGCACCTGCAAAATCAGGCGAGACATCAGCCCTTCTTGCTTCAGACGGTGATACACGCGTACCATGGCCAGCTTAATAATATCGGCCGCGGTGCCCTGAATCGGTGTGTTCAGCGCGGCGCGTTCGCCAAAGGCGCGCATTTGGTAGTTAGAGGACGAAAGCTCCGGCAGCATACGTCTGCGGCCGAACAGTGTGGTGACATAGCCCTTTTCCTTAGCCTTTTCCACCACGTTTTTCATATAATCGCGCACTTTGGGAAAGCTGCCGAGGTAATCTTCAATATAGGCCTTGGCTTCGCGCATGGTAATGCCCAAATCCTGCGCCAGCGAAAATTCGCCCTTGCCGTAAATTAAGCCGAAGTTGACGGCCTTGGCAGCGGTGCGCATTTCGCTTGTCACATCCTTTGGGTCTACGCCGAACAGCTTGGCGGCGGTGCTTGCGTGAATGTCCTTTCCGGCGGCAAAGGCTTCAATCATGGCTTCGTCGCCCGAAATATGCGCCAGCACACGCAGTTCGATCTGCGAATAGTCGGCATCCAGCAAAATGCAGCCCGGTGCGGCTACAAACATTTTGCGCATTTCCCGTCCCAGCGCCGTGCGGATGGGAATGTTTTGCAGGTTCGGTTCGGACGAACTGATGCGCCCCGTGACCGTAACGGTTTGATGAAAGCTTGAATGAATCCGTCCCGTATCGGGTTGTATAACAGCCTTTAAGCCCTCCACATAGGTGGAGTTAAGCTTGGTCAGCTGGCGATATTCCAATATTTTTTCAATAATGGGGTGTGCGCCCAGCAGCTTTTCCAAAGCGGCTGCGTTGGTCGAATAGCCCGTTTTGGTTTTTTTGCCGGATTTAAGCCCCAGCTTTTCAAATAAAATCGCGCCCAGCTGCTTGGGAGAGTTAATGTTAAATTCCTCGCCCGAAAGCTCGTAAATGGCTTGCGTTAAGGCCTCAATCTGTTCGGCCAGCATGCGGCCAAATTCCAAAAGGCGCTCCTTATCCACCAAAATGCCGTAGCTTTGCATGGCTGCCAACACCTCGGCAAGGGGCATTTCAATGGTTTGAAACAGATCCATGGCGCCTTCTTCCGTCAGCTGCCCGGATAAAACATCAAACAAAACGGGCAGGGCGGCGGCCTGTTCGGCCAAGGCGTTTTGCGTTGGCTGAGGGGGTGCGTCAAAGGTCAGCTGTTCGCCTGCACGGTCAGCCGAAAGCGACAGCCCGGCATAGTCGCTGCAAAGCGCCGTCAGTTCATAATCGCGCCGTGCCGGGTCGATTAAATAGGCGGCAATGGCCGAATCGAACACGCGGCCGCGCAACGGCATGCCGCGCTCTGTCAAGTACAAATATTGCTCCTTGCAGCCGTGCGTAATTTTTTGTATGCTTTCGTTTCCGAACAGGTCGGCCAACGGCTTTTGCACAGCGTCCGTCAGGGTCACAAGATAAATTTTGTGACCGTCTGCCGTGAGTGCAAGGCTGTCTCTTTCGCGGTCGATCAGATAGTACAGCGAATCGGCGGCTGAAAGCGCTGCAAACTCGTCTGCTGTCGGCTCGGCCGCGGTAAAGTCAAGCGCCGGCACGGCAGCGGCAGAGGGCGCATCCCCCTGCGGCAGTTTTTTTAAAAAGCTTTTAAATTCCAAACGTGTATACAGGGCGCGCAGGGCTTCTGTATCGCCCGGCGCATCCTTTGCGTCCGCAAAATCCAACTCGATGGGTACGGCACAATCAATGGTTGCCAGGGTTTTGGATAAAAATGCGGTTTCACGGCTGTCCGTCAGCTTGGTGCGGACGGATTTTGTAATACTCGGTGCGTCTATGTTTTCGTAAACGGCCTCCAGCGACTTAAATTCGGAAATCAGGGCAAGAGCACCCTTTTCACCGATGCCCTTCACACCGGGAATGTTATCCGAGGTATCGCCCATAATGGCTTTTACATCAATAAATTCACGCGGTGTAACGCCGTATTTTTCAAACACATGCTGTGCATCGAAAATTTCTGTGTCGGTATTGCCCATGCGTGTGGTAATCAAGTAGATGCGATTATCCTCTGTGGCGAGCTGCAAATCATCCTTATCGCCCGTTAAAATGCAGCAGGCAACATCACGCGCACTGCACTGCGCGGCAACGGTGCCGATGATGTCATCGGCTTCATAGCCTTCTTTTTCCAAAATAGGGATGGAAAGCGCCGAAAGCACCTCTTTTAAAAGAGGAAGCTGCGGCACAAGCTCGGCCGGCATGGGGCGGCGCGTGGCCTTGTAGCCGTCAAACATTTTATGACGAAAGGTGGGCGCTTTTAAATCAAAGGCGGCCGCAATGTAATCCGGCTTAATTTCTTCCTTATATTTATAAAAGATATTCAAAAATCCGTACACGGCGTTGGTATAGGTACCGTCCTTGGCCGTCAGCAGCCGAATACCGTAAAAGGCACGGTTGATAATGCTGTTGGCATCAATCACTAAAAATTTTTCTTTTGGCATGTTATTCATCCCTTCATTTGTATGGGTGTCATGGTTTCATCTATCATAATCACGCGTTCGCACAGGTCAAAAAGCGGTTCCGCGCCGTCTTTACCCAGCACAAACAATGCGGTCGAGAGCATATCGGCCTGTGTGCCGTTTTGCGTAACAACCGTTACGCTTTTTAAGCCCGTGCGCGCCGGTTTGCCGGTTTTGGGGTCTAAAATGTGGTGATAACGCGTACCGTCCGCTTCAAAATATCGTTCATAATCTCCGGAGGTGACAACAAAACCATCCGAAAGGGTTACGGTATCAATCACCTCGCCGCGCGGCGCATCCGGCTTTTGCAGCCCGATGGTAAAAGGGCGTGTTTTGCGGCCTTTTATAAGGGACTGCCACACAGAGAGCGGCTTGCCGCCCATAACAGCCACATTGCCGCCCAAATCGAGGTATGCGCTTTGCACGTTGTGTTCACGCAGAATCCGCAGCGCCTCGTCTGCCGCGTAGCCCTTGGCCGCGCCGCCCAGGTCCAGGCGCGTGCCGCTTTTGGTTTTTGTCACGGTGCAGCTTGCTTCATCCGCCAAAACCGTGTCAGGGCCGGTTTCGGCCAGTGCGGCACGCAGGGCGGCAGCACTCGGTACGGCGGCATGGTCTGTCCCAAAGCCCCATACATCCGAAACGGCCAGCAGGGTGCAGTCAAATGCGCCGCCCGAACGCTTTGAAAAAGAGAGTGCATTTTGCAAAAGCACGCACAGCTCACGGCTGACGGGAATCGGCTCTCCGGCCGGTGCGGCGTTCAGACGCGCGAGGTCGCTTTGCGGATTGTGCACATTCAACATGGCGTCCAGCTCGTGAAAGCGTTTAAAAACGGCGCTGACAGCCGCTTTGCCGTGCCTGCCGTAGGCGGTCACCGTCATTATGGTATCCATTAAAAATTCTGTTTGCGTGGTTGTGCCGGGGGTATATCGTCCGCCGAGAATCAGCGCCAAAAGCACCAAAATCGCGGCAATGCGCCTTGCATGCTTCATACAAAACTCCTTGGCTCTTTCATACCTAATATTTTCGGATTTTATACAAAAGCCGATACATTTTTTCGTGGTTTGTCACCTGCGTAATATAGCGGCGTGTTTCGGGATACGGCACGTAAAAAAGGGTTTTGCCGTCCTTCGAACAATCGGCATCGCCCAGCCAGCCGTCCACCGTGCCGGCGCCTGCGTTATAGGCGGCCAGCATGTTTTTAACGTTGCCCTCGTACAGGTTCAGCAAATAGGCCACATAATAACAGCCCATTTGAATGTTTAAGGCCGGCTCGGTGATGTCCTCGTACTGAAAGTCCGAAAACTCCATCCGTTCGGCCAGCCACAGCGCGGTGGGACGTGTGATTTGCATAAGCCCCGTCGCTTCTTTATGCGATACGGCATTTTCGTCGAAGTTGCTTTCGGATTTAATCATACTCATAATTAAATAGGGGTCAACCTCATAGAGTGCGGCGTATTGCTTTATATAATCCATGTATTGCACCGAATACAGCATCCGTCCCAAATTGCCCAGGTTAAGCAGCAAAAGAATAAGGGCGGCCAGCAAAATCCGGCGTTTGACTTTTTGCTTTTTCAATTGATTAGCTCCTTTAGCATGGTATCAACGGCGCGATAAAGCGCAGGGGTGCTGCCGTTGTTATACAAAATAAAGCGGCAGCGCTCGGTATAAAATGAATCTTCGGGCTGGGCGTTTATGCGTGCTTCGGCCTGCTCACGGCTTAAGCCGTCGCGCTCCGTAATGCGTGCGCAGCGCACGGCTTTTTCGGCCAAAACGGCGGCACAGGCCGTGCAAAGCACATCCAGCCCACATTCAAGCAGCAGCGGCGCGTCAATCACAATCAAAGAATTTTTTAAGGCCGCAAGCTGCCTGTTAATTTCTTCTATTATATATGTATGTGTGATATGGTTTAAAGTATTCAGCTTTTCGGGATCTGAAAATACCTGTTCCCCCAGTTTTTTTCGGTTTAAGCTGCCGTTTGGGAGCAAAATATCATCAAATGTGGCAGAAAGTTTTATCAGTGCAGGTTTGCCCGGCAAAACCACCGTGCGTGCAATGGCATCGGCATCAATCACGGCCGCGCCCTTTTGCACCAAATAGGCGGCAACGGTGCTTTTGCCGCAGCCCGTACCGCCGGTTAAGCCTAAAATGACGGACATTGCTGCCGCCTCCTTTTCTATGTTGTGTTTACAAAAATTTTGCCAGCTTTTCCATGGCGCGCTGGGGAGCGTCCTTAGAGTTTTTCCACGGCTCATCCTGATACCGATAGTCAAATTTTTTGGTAAACCAGTTCACTTCTTCGTTTATGCGCTTAAGATGTGTAAGCTCCAGCTTTGTTACGGCCTGCTTGGCCTCCTCACAGGCCTTGCCCGAAAGCTCACGGTCGGCACAGCGGAGCAGAAGCGCAAAATGCGGCAGGCAAAAGCCTTGTCCTTTTTCTACCTTCTTTTTAAAGTCCGGCTCGTTTTGATATAAGTACCAAAATACCTCGGCAAATTTTTCTAAGGTGTGCTGCAATTTATCGCAAATCAGGCAGCTTTGTTCATTGGCCGAAAGAGCCGCTTCAAGAGGGTTTTCCTCGGCTGCTTTTTTAAACAGGCCGCCCTTTTGCGGCGGCTGTGCGGCCGCCTTTTCCAGCTTTTGAATCAGCTCGTTTAAATGCGTATCCAGCACCAAAGCCAGGCTCAGCGCCTTCGATTCGTGGCTCATCATTTCAAAATGACGGCGGCAATAGCCCTTTTCGTTCGAGATGATGCGGCTGTCCGGCTCCATCATGGACGCGCCGAGGGCGTACGTCACCTGTTCGGCCTCCAGCTTTTTTTCCAAGGTGCAAAAGGGACATTCACCGCCTTCGTTTAAGGCATCCGTTAAGGGAATGGTATATATTTTTTCTTTCATACAAGTCTCCGTTCTGTCGTTTGTACGGCTTGTTGTTTTGTGTTTACGATTATGGTTTATATCGGAAAGGTCCGCGCCACGGCAAGCCTTTTTGCGTCCGTTGTGTTAATGTATTTTATTTGGGTATTCCTCTTTCGCGTTTGGCACAATTTGTAATGTACGTAATTTTTTCGGCAATTCCGTAGGGAACGGCCTGCGTCACGGTAAGCCTTTGGGTTCGCCGCGTTTTTTGTAAAACCACGGCTTCACCTTGTCGGCTGCCGTTCCTTCATCCCACAAAACCCAATAGGTTTTGTGGGAACCCTGTTTTCGCGTTTTGCATTAGTTTGCATGTTTTTTCGGGACGACACATAGGTCGTTCCCTACAGATATTTTCATGATACCACAATTATCCGATTTAAAATAGAGTCAAGGAAAATTGTGGTGCAATGAACACAACCTATTCAAATTCATTAAGGTATGTGTTCATTATACCACAATCATCCGATTAAAAATAAATTCAGGAAGATTGTGGTGCAATAGTCGTTTCCGATTTTATATTCATTCGGTTACGACTATTATACCACAAATTTTCATTATAAAATTGATTCAAAGAAATTTGTGGTGCAATGAACACAACCTATTCAAATTCATTAAGGTATGTGTTCATTATACCACAATGTTTTAGAAAGGAAAACCGCCG
>UQYH01000003.1 GCA_900545185.1 uncultured Eubacteriales bacterium
ATGTAATTGCAAAGCAAATTGCCATGCTGGCAGTAATTATGCTTTTGGGATTTATCGGCGTAAAGACCAAATATTTAAATGCCGATTTAAAGGACAGCGTGTCGAAACTGGTTTTGCGCATAACGCTGCCGCTTTTAAACTTAACAGCCATCACCGGGCAAACCCTGCGGCCGGACATGTTGAAAAATGCCGGGATTGTGATTGTTGTAGAGCTTTGCTTTGTGGCTCTTTTGTTCGGCATCGGCCTTTTGGGGGCAAAACTGTTTCGCCTGCCGCCTGCCACACGCGCCATCCATTCGTGCATGAGCGCCTTTGGTAACGTCATATTTTTGGGCTATCCGCTTATCACCGCGTTATATGGGCAAGAGGGCTTGTTTTACGCCATTGTATACGCTTTGGTGAATGACGGTATTGTGTGGACGGTCGGGCTATTATTTATTGCCGGAACAGGTGAAGGCAAGGCACACGCCGGGCTTTCTAAGCTTTTAAACCCCAATACCATTGCTTTTGCCGTTTCGCTTATTATGCTGCTGTTTGGTTTGCGTCTGCCGCCCATTCTGCACGAAACGCTTGCATCGGTCGGCTCAATGACAACCTGCCTTTCCATGCTCTTTATCGGCATGACGCTGGCCACCATCCCCTTGCAGGGCATATACAAGCGGTGGAGCGTGTATGTGATTGTACTGTTTAAAATGATTCTGATTCCCATGCTGCTGACGCTTCTTCTCTCGCGTTTTCCGCTGGATACAGTTCTGCTTGGCGTTTTGCTGTTAGAAGCCGCCATGCCCGGTCAAACCGTTTTAACCATTATTGCCAATGAATTTGGTGCAGATTACCAATATGCCGCCGAGTGTGTGTTCATCACCACCGTGTTCAGCTTAATTACGCTGCCGGGGCTTTATTGGTTTATGCTGCATTTTATTTAAATGATACGGAGGTTTCAAACATGAGTCAAACACCGAAGGCTGCTGTGATTATGGGCAGCGATTCTGATTTTCCCGTTGTTAAAAAATGCGTGGCCATGCTGAAAAAGTTCGGGATCAGCGCCGATGTGCACGTTATTTCTGCGCACAGGACGCCGGATGCCGCCGCCGAATATGCAAAGGGCGCGCAACAGGCCGGTACTGATGTCATCATTGCCGCTGCCGGTAAGGCCGCACACTTAGCCGGTGTTTTAGCCGCCTTTACTACCCTGCCGGTGATTGGGATTCCGATGAAGTCCTCTACCATGGACGGGCTGGATTCTCTGCTTTCGATGGTACAGATGCCCAAGGGGATTCCCGTTGCCACCGTTGCCATTGACGGTGCGGATAACGCCGGAATTTTGGCAGCACAAATGCTGGCGCTGAAATATCCCGAAATTGCACCCCGTTTGGCACAGTTTAAGGCCGATATGGCAGAAGAGGTTGCCAAAAAGGACGAAGCCGTTGCAAAAGAGGCCGCCGCACTGTAATTGTGCCGATGGGTCGCACATATTTTTTGTTAATAAAAATTCGTTGCCGCCGCGCGGCAGAAAGGATGTACATATGAAAAAATTAGAACAGCTTTATGAAGGCAAGGCCAAAAAGGTTTTTAAAACCGATGACCCGGATTGCTACATCGTGGATTATAAGGACGATGCCACAGCCTTTAACGGCGAAAAGCGCGGCACAATTTTAGAAAAAGGAATTGTTAACAACCGCGTTTCTAACCACTTGTTTAAAATGCTGGAAGCAAAGGGGATTCCCACCCACTTTGTAGAAGAAATCAGCGACCGTGAAACCATTGTCAGAAAGGTCGAAATCGTACCGATCGAGGTGATTGTCCGCAACATCGCGGCAGGCAGCCTTTCCAAGCGTCTCGGTCTGCCGGAGGGCACCAAGCTTTCACGTACGGTATTAGAGTTTTCTTATAAAAATGACGAGCTGGGCGACCCCATGATTAACAACTATCATGCACTGGCTATGAATCTTGCCACAGAGGAAGAGCTTGCCAAGATTGCCGATATGGCCTTTGCCGTTAACAACATTTTGGGCGAATATTTAAAAGAATCCGGCATTGAGCTGATTGACTTTAAGCTGGAGTTCGGCCGCTATCACGGAGACATTATTTTAGCTGACGAAATCAGCCCCGATACCTGCCGTTTTTGGGACAGTAAAACTGGCGAAAAGCTTGATAAGGATCGTTTCCGCCGTGATATGGGCGGCGTTGAGGACGCTTATCAGGAAGTATTAAAACGTCTTTTGGGTTAGGGTGTACTGTCATGATACAAGCAAAACAATCACTGGATGCCGTGGCGCCTTACGCGCCCGGCCGCCCTGTTTCGGAAATTAAACGCCGTTTCGGGCTGTCGCATGTGGTCAAGCTTGCCTCAAACGAAAATCCGCTGGGGGCTTCTCCGCTTGCTAAAGAGGCGGTGCGTCAATGCGCCGAATCTATTTTTATGTATCCCGATCCAACGGCCTACAATTTGCGCACCGCTTTGGCCGAGCGTTTTTCTCTTACGCCCGAAAGCTTTATTTTCGGCACGGGGAGCGACGGCTTGATTGAACTGGTTTGCAAAACCTTTTTGGCAGAGGGGGACGAGGCCATTATGCCCGACCCGTCCTTTTCGCTGTACGAATTAAACGTCCGCGCCGCCGGTGCGACCCCGGTGAAATCACCGCTTGATGAAAACCTGCAATATAACCCTTGCGATATGCTGAGGCTTATCACCCCCAAAACCAAAGTGATTTTTTTGTGTAATCCGAATAATCCGACGGGCGGCATTTTCACACAGGCACAGCAATCCGCGTTTTTACAGGCTTTGCCGAAGCATATTTTGGTTGTGCTGGACGAGGCTTATCACGAATATGCCTGCGACCTGGCCGACTATCCCGATTCGCTGTCGGCCCTTAAAACGCATGACAATGTTTTGATTTTAAGAACCTTTTCAAAAATCTATGCGCTGGCCGGTCTGCGCGTGGGGTACGGCATGGCTGCACCGAACGTCATCGGCTTGATGGAAAAGGTGCGCGCACCGTTTAATGTTTCGCTGCCGGCACAGGCTGCGGCGATTGCCTCGCTTGATGACCGTGAATTTGTCAGCCGCTCGCTGGCCGAAAATCGCGCCAACAAGGCTTATATGGAAAAAGCGCTGACAAACATGGGGCTTTCGTTTGTGCCGAGTGCAACAAACTTTATCGCCGTAAACGTGCAAAAGGATGCCAAGACGGTTTATGAAGCGCTTTTGGCGCGCGGCTACATTGTAAAGGGCGGCCACGTGCTGGGCATGCCGGGCTATTTGCGCGTAACCATCGGCACAAAGGAAGAATGTGAGGGCTTTATAAACGCACTGGCTGCTGTTTTAAGCCATTTGTAAAAAACATACAGGAGGTTTCATGAAGGCATGAAAACCATTTCCCCGGAGGAAAAAAGCCGTCAGGCCGATTTTTCCCAACGTGTACACACCATGCTGGAGGGACAAAGCCCCAAGGCGCTTGTTATTACCTACGGCTGCCAGCAAAACGAAAACGATTCCGAGCGCATACGCGGTATGCTGGCCGCAATGGGCTACGGTTTTACCGAAAAAAAGGAAGAAGCCGATTTTATTTTATACAACACCTGCGCCGTACGTGAAGGCGCCGAGCAGCGCGTTTTGGGCAACATCGGTGCACTCTCGCACGAAAAGCGCCGCCGGCCGAACCTTTTAATCGGCCTGTGCGGCTGCATGATGCAGCAAGAGCATATGGCCAAAAAAATTAAATCCAAATATAAGCATGTGTCGCTGGTTTTCGGCACACACGCGCTGTATAAGCTGCCGGAGCTTTTGTACGAAGCGCTGACCGAACAAAAAACCGTCATTTCGGTGGAAGAATCCGAAGGCGCGATTGCAGAGGACATTCCCGTATACCGCACGGGTGACCCAAAGGCTTGGGTTTCGGTGATGTATGGCTGCAATAACTTTTGCACATACTGTATTGTGCCTTACGTACGCGGACGCGAGCGCAGCCGCATGCCGGAAAAAATCATGGAAGAAATCCGCGATTTAATCGACCGCGGCGTAACAGAAATTACGCTGCTCGGTCAAAATGTGAATGCCTACGGCAAGGATTTGGACATCGGCATGGATTTTGCCGCGCTCCTGCGGCAGATTAACACGCTTCAGGGACTGAAACGGATACGGTTTATGACCTCTCACCCCAAGGACATCAGTCCGCGTCTGATTGATGCCATGGCAGAGTGTGACAAGGTGATGCCGCAGCTGCATTTGCCCGTACAGGCCGGCAGTGACAGAATTTTGACCGCCATGAACCGCCGTTATACCAAGGCGCAGTATTTGGATTTGATTGCCAAGGTGCGCGAGAAGATGCCCGATATTGCACTGACGACTGATATTATTGTCGGTTTCCCCAATGAAACAAAAGAGGATTTTGAAGAAACGATAGACGTGCTGGAAAAGGTGCGGTTCGACAGTGTGTTTTCCTTTATTTATTCCAAGCGTGAGGGCACACCGGCCGCACGGATGGAGGATTCCGTCACAGACGAGGAAAAGCACGCCAATTTTGACAGATTACTTGCCGTACAAAACCGCATCTCGCGCGAGATTAATGATGCCTGCTACGGCAAAACCTATGAGCTTTTGGTAGAAGGGCCGAGCAAAACCGACCCGAGCACCTTAACAGGCCGCACACCGGGCGGCAAAATTGTCAATTTCCCCAAGGCAGAAGGGATTGGCGTGGGCGACTACGTCAACGTAACCGTGACTAAAGTAAATACCTGGTCTTTGTTTGGGGAACTGTGTAAAAAAGAAAAGGAGATATAACAATGGACGAAATTATGCAAAAAGCACATGAGCTGGGCGAGTTGTTGGCCGCTTCGGCTGAGCTGACACAATACCAGGAACAGGAAATCGCCTTTCATACCAACACAGAAGCCCAAAAGGCCTATGCCGAATATGAAGAAAAAAGCGCCGCTCTGGCCGAAGAAATGAGAAACGCAAGCATGACGCCGGAAGCCTTGGACGGCTTTCGCAGCCGCATGAACGCCATTATGGCCGAGCTGACAAAAAACGAAGCCGCCAAAACGTATTTGGAGGCTAAGTCGGCTTTTAACCAAATGATTATGCAGGTAAACGAGATTATCGGCTACCATATCCGCGGCGAGGAAAGCGGCGGATGCGGCGGTAACTGTTCCGGCTGCAGCGGCTGCCACTAAAGTTTACGGATACACGCTAGGAGGCAATGCATATGACAACGGCGCAGGAAACAAAGCACGTGACAAAGGCGATGGTGCGCTATTATGAATTAAAGGCCGAATATCCCGATGCCATTTTATTTTTCCGCATGGGTGACTTTTACGAAATGTTTTCGGATGATGCAAGAACGGCTTCGGAAATTTTAGATTTGGCTTTAACCAGCCGGCAAAAAAACGAGAACGGCAAGCCGGACGTTGAAAACAACCCCATGTGCGGCGTGCCGTTCCACGCGGCGGATGTTTACATCGGGCGGCTGACCTCCCGCGGATATAAGGTTGCCATTTGCGAGCAGATGGCAGACCCCGGCGAGGTAAAGGGAATTTTGCCGCGTGATGTTGTCCGTGTGATAACGCCGGGCACCATTACCGATACCGCGCTTTTGGACGAAAAAAAGAACAACTTTCTTTGCGCCGCCTATACCGAAAACGGAATCTACGGCGCCGCCTTTGCAGACATCAGCACAGGTGAGCTGTTTTTGGTTACGCTGCCCTCTTGGCGCAAGCTTTTGGATGAACTGGCACGCTATCAGCCTGCCGAAATGATTTTTTCGGAGGCTGTATATGAAAACGACGAGCTGAAAAACGAAATCGAGCTGCTGTTTCATACCCGTTTGGATAAAGCCCCGGCCGAACCGGACTGGGAAAACTCACGCGATTTAATTTTAAAGCAGTTTGCCGCTTCGTCTTTAGAAGAGCTTTCCCTTTCGGAGGATAATTGTGTAATCAACACGCTGGGCATGTTGATTGACTATTTAACCGCAACGCAAAAAACCTTTTTGCGGCATATCCGTTCGGTGCGTTATTATGCCGCAGAAGAATATATGGAAATTGATGTAAACGCGCGCCGCAATCTGGAAATTACTCAAACCATGCGCAGCGGCAGCAAAAAAGGCTCTCTTTTGTGGGTTTTGGATAAAACCAAAACCGCTATGGGCGGCCGCTTGCTCTCTGCCTGGCTGGAAAAGCCTTTAACAAACTGTACCCAAATTCAAAACCGTCTTTCGGCTGTAGAGATGCTGGTAAAGTCGGGCGAGTTGCGCTTTGATTTAATGGAAGCCCTGGCAAACATTCAGGATTTGGAGCGTTTAATCGGCCGCGTTGTGTGCAAAACCGCCACCCCTCGTGAGCTTTTATCCTTAAAGCGGTCGCTTTTTTACCTGCCGGATATCGAGCTTTATTTGGCACGGCTCGATTCTCCGCTGTTTACAGAACTGATTGAAAAGCTGGACACCATGGGCGATTTGCTGGATTTGCTGGAAAGCTCCATTGACGATGATGCCCCCAACATCACGCGTGAGGGCGGCATACTGAAAAGCGGATACGATGCCGAGGTTGACAACGACCGCAACCTGCGCGACCACGGATCTGAAACCGTTAAGCAAATGGAGCAGGCCGAAAAAGAGCGAACCGGCATTAAAACCTTAAAAATTGCCTATAACCGCGTATTCGGCTACTGCATTGACGTACCGAAATCCTTCCAAGGCGAGTTGCCGCCGGAGTATGTCCGCAGGCAGACCCTTGCCAACAGTGAGCGATACATCACCGCAGATTTAAAGGCCTTGGAGGACAGAATTTTAGGCGCCGAGGAGCGGCTTCGTCAGCGTGAATACAAGCTGTTCTGCGAAATCCGCGATACGGTTGCCGCCGAAGTGGAGCGTGTACAGCAGACGGCCTCGGCCGTTGCCGCGGCAGATGTGCTTTGCTCGTTGGCCGAGGTGGCCGCCAAAAACGGCTATTGCATGCCAACCGTGAACTTGGCCGACGGCATCAACATTCACGACGGGCGGCATCCCGTTGTGGAAAAAATGTTAAAAAATGAGCTGTTTGTGCCGAATGATGCTGTTTTAAATTGCAGGGACGATCGCTTTTTAATCGTCACCGGGCCGAACATGGCCGGTAAATCTACTTATATGCGTCAGGTTGCACTGATTACCGTTATGGCACAAATCGGGTCTTTTGTCCCGGCATCTGCCTGTACCATCGGCATTTGTGATAAAATTTTTACGCGTATCGGCGCATCGGATGATTTATCGGCCGGGCAAAGTACCTTTATGGTAGAAATGACCGAGCTTTCGGATATTTTGCAAAACGCCACGCCGCGCAGCCTTGTGCTTTTGGACGAAATTGGCCGCGGCACCAGCACATATGACGGTCTTTCCATTGCGTGGAGCGTGATTGAGTACATAGCCAATGCAAAATACATCGGTGCCAAAACCCTGTTTGCCACACACTATCACGAGCTGACCGAGCTGGAAGGGCGGCTGGACGGCGTGAAAAACTACTCCATCGCCTGCAAAAAACGCGGTGACAGTGTTACGTTTTTGCGGCGGATTGTCCGCGGCGGTGCGGATGACAGCTACGGTATTGAAGTGGCGGCTTTGGCCGGTCTGCCGCGGCGCGTAATTACCCGCGCAAAGGAAATTTTGGCCGATATTGAAGCAAAGGATCCGCATAAGCAACAGGCTGTGCCGCAGACGGCCACCGAGCCGGAGGCACAACTCGGCATTATGGATATACGCGCCGACGAGATTACGGAAAAGCTGCAAAGGCTGGATATTTCGACCCTGACGCCGATTGAAGCCATGAACATTTTATATGAGCTGCAAAAAATTGCACAGCACTGACGGCAGACGGCATAACGCACGGCATAACGTATAAATTGAAAGAAAAGGATGTGAACGCTTTATGAAAACGCTTGCCGAAAACAGAAAGGCACGACACGATTATTTTATTGAAGAAACCTTTGAAGCCGGTATTGCACTGAGCGGAACAGAGGTTAAATCCGTCCGCAAGGGCGCGCTGAATTTAAAGGATAGCTTTGTCAGCTTTAACGGCGGCGAAGCGTTCATTAAAAACATGCACATCAGCCCCTATGAGCAGGGCAATATTTTTAATAAGGACCCCTTGCGCGACCGCCGCTTGCTTTTGCACAAGCGCGAAATTAATTATCTTTACGGCGCTGTTAAGCAAAAGGGCTTTTCCGTCATTCCGCTTTCCGTTTATTTAAAGGATAGCTTGGTCAAGCTGCAAATCGGTTTGGCACGCGGTAAAAAGCTGTATGATAAGCGAAGCGACATAGCCGAGCGCGATGCACGAAGGCGAATCGATCGCGAAATGAAGGCACGCAATCAATAAACAATACAAAAGCGGTTTTTGCGGTACACATCCGTAAAAACCGCTTTTTTGCCAGAGGGTATTCTCTCTGACAACCCCTCTATATGATGTATCATATAATTTTTTTGACCATAGCACACATCGGCACAAAATTTACAATTTGTTCATACCAGTGTCAAAAAAATATATTATGCTATATTATGTAGTATTTTGCAGCCCATGTGGCTGTTTATTTTGGGAGGATCACTATGGAAGAAAACAAGAATTTTGATTGCATGCCCGAACAAGAGGTGGAACAGGTTGATTCCCCTTGCAACTGGTTTGCGGACGATTTTGAAGAATCTTTCCGCCGTGCCGTACCCCGTCATCGTTCCTTGGCACCGTATAGACCCAAGCCGAAACGTATGCGGCGGCTTTTTCGTAATCCTGTTTTTGCCGCAGTTATCAGCTCCCTGATTACCTGCTGCATTTGTTTGGGTGTTTTTTCCGCCGCTTATCGGCCGAACGTTACCGTCGGCAGTGTTTTGCCGCAGCCGGGCGAGGCTGTCCGCGCACGCGGATATGACGGTGATGTGGTGCAAATCGCCACAGGCACAGCAGAAGGCACCCTATCCATTCCCGATGTGTATGACCTTGCCTCCCCCACGGTTGTCAGCATTTTGTGCAAAAGCCAGGGCGGCGGCTATGTACAGTCTAAAATGTCCAGCGGATCGGGCATCATCATCCGTCACGACGGATATGTGATTACCAATAACCACGTCATTGACGGCGCATCCGAAATCACCGTGACCACCATTGCCGGACAGAACTTTTCGGCCAAGGTGGTCGGCCGCGATTCCCGTACCGATATTGCCGTTTTAAAAGTGGATAACGATACGGCTCTCCCCTTTGCCGAGTTGGGTGATTCCTCTACCCTGCGCGTGGGCGAAATGGCGCTTGCCATCGGTAACCCCCTACGTGAGGAGCTGGCCGGAACGCTGACGGTTGGCTACATCAGCGCCATCAACCGTTCCATGGTGATAGACGGCAAGCAGATGACCATGCTGCAAACCGATGCCGCCATCAACCCCGGTAACTCCGGCGGTGCACTTTTAAATATGAAAGGGCAGGTTATCGGTATTAACACTGCCAAATCGACCGGTTACGATGTAGAAGGCCTTGGCTTTGCCATCCCGATTAACGAGGCTAAGCCGATTATCGAATCCATCATCCAGCACGGCTATGTAACAGGCCGCGTGGTGATCGGCCTGAAGGGACAAACCGTGACAGAAGCCATTGCCAAAGCAAATGATTTGCCTGTTGGCGTTTATATTAAAGAAATTGTAAGCGGCAGCGCAGCCGAAAAAGCAGGCCTCAGAACCGGTGATGTCATCACCGCCTGTGACGGACAGGCCGTTACCACCATTGACGAGATTAACAAAATCCGCGATTCCCACAAGGTGGGCGAAACGCTGACCATGCAGATAGACCGAAACGGGCAGACACTTACTGTTTCCGTCGTGCTGCAAGAGGAAAAGCCGGAGGATACCGAGCAAAAGCAGACCGAGCAGGAACAGCAACAACAGCCGCAGCAAATCCCCTTCCCCTTTTCTTGGTTTGGCTGGTAAAAGATTGTTAAAATTGTAAAAGAAATGTAAACAAGCCAATCGGCATTAATAAAAAAACTTGACAATTGTATAAAATGTGGTACAATAATATTAGCACTCTGGACGATAGAGTGCTAATATTTGTTTTTGGAGGCGGCAACTATGCCTAAAAAGGAATTTAAATCCGAATCAAAAAGACTGTTGGAATTGATGATCAATTCCATTTATACCCATAAGGAAATTTTCCTGCGTGAGCTGATTTCTAACGCAAGCGATGCGATTGATAAGCTGTATTACCGCACATTGTCGGACGAAAATTTAAGCTTTAACCGCGAGGATTTTTACATTCGTCTGACAGCGGATAAGGACGCGCGCACCCTGACCGTTACCGATACCGGTATCGGCATGACGAAAGAGGAGCTGGAGGAAAACCTGGGTACCATCGCCAAAAGCGGCTCTTTACAATTTAAAAGCGAAAACGAAAAGATGGAGGATGTTGACATTATCGGTCAGTTCGGCGTCGGATTTTATTCGGCCTTTATGATTGCCGATAAGGTAACCGTTAAAAGCCGCGCACTGGGCAGCGACGAAGCCTTTTGCTGGGAGGCCGAGGGCACAGACGGCTACACCGTTACCCCCTGCGAAAAGGAATCGACCGGTACGGAAATTACCCTGCATTTAAAGCCCAACACGGATGATGAAAAATATGACGAATTTTTGGATGAATACCGCATCCGTGCGATTGTTAAAAAATATTCCGACTACATCCGTTACCCCATCATCATGGAGGTAACCAAAAGCCGTCCGAAGGAGGACAACAAAGAGGAATACGAGGAATATAAGGAGGACGAAACCTTAAATTCCATGGTGCCGATTTGGAAAAAGACCAAAGCGGAGCTGACCGATGACGACTACAACAACTTTTATAAGGAAAAGTTCTTTGACTTTGAGAATCCGCTTGCGGTCATTCATACCAGTGCGGACGGTATGACCAGCTACACGGCGCTTTTGTTTATCCCGGCGCATGCGCCCTTTGATTTTTACACAAAGGACTTTGAAAAGGGTTTGCAATTATATGCAAACGGCGTTTTAATTATGGATAAGTGCGAAGAGCTTTTGCCCGACTGCTTCCGTTTTGTACGCGGCTTGGTAGATTCGGCTGATCTTTCGCTTAACATCTCGCGTGAGATTTTGCAGCACGACCGTCAGTTAAAGGCCATTGCAACGCATTTGCAAAAGAAAATTAAAAGCGAACTGACCGCCATGCTGAAAAACGACCGCGAAAAGTACGAAACCTTTTACAAGAACTTTTCACGTCAGCTTAAATTCGGCGTTTATGATAATTTCGGCCGCGATAAAGATTTGCTGCAAGACCTTTTGATGTTCTACTCCTCCGGCGAAAAGAAGCTTGTAACGCTTTCGGAATATGTTTCGCGGATGAAGGAGGATCAAAAATACATTTACTATGCTTGCGGTGAGAGCATTGAAAAAATTGATAAGCTGCCGCAAACAGAGCTTGTTGCCGAAAAGGGCTGCGAAATTTTGTACTTTACCGAGGATGTGGATGAATTTGCCATCCAGATTCTGCGTGAATTTGAGGGCAAGGCCTTTAAGTCGGTTTCGGCTGCCGATTTGGATATTGAAACCGAGGAGGAAAAGAAGGAAACCGAAAAGAAGAAGGAAGAAAACAAGGATTTGTTTATCTTTTTAAAGGATGCCTTGGGCGACAAGGTCAAAGAGGTTCGCGCTTCGGCACGCCTTAAATCACATCCGGTTTGCCTGTCCAGCGACGGGGCGCTCTCCATTGAAATGGAAAAGGTATTAAACGCCATGCCGAATGACCAAAAGGTGAAGGCCGAGCGCATTTTGGAGATTAACGTAAATCATCCGATTTTTGCTAAAATCGCCGCGCTTTACGATACCGATAAGGACAAGCTGAAGCAATATGCCGCTGTTTTGTATGACAGTGCGCTGCTGATTGAAGGCTTGCCGATTGAAGATCCGGTGGCGTATACAAACGCCGTATGCGACTTAATGAAATAGTTTAGGGATGTAAAAAAGCCCGGACCGCAAAAAGATGACTGAATATTATCCTCAAGGCATGTCAAAAAAACGGAGCTGTCAGTAAAATGTACGGCTCCGTTTTTTGAACGCAAAATTTTAAAATAATTTCATATTTCATTTTTAATTTAGACATAACTTTGTGCTATAATAGTTAGATGAAACTAATTACAGCCACGCAAGAACGGATTCCTGTTGAGTAAAAAATTAAATTGACTGCATATTTTTAATGTAATTTTAATATTTTTATGCTACAATGGATATTGCTTGCTAAAGAATGTACATAGATTCGAGAAAGTAATCATAACGGAGGTAACAAAATGAGTATGCAGCTTAGTACAGCTAAGGAAAAAGCCAAAAGCGGCGGCCGCGCTTTAAGAAGCCTGCCGAAAAAGTTTGGCGCTATGTCCAAAAAAAAGAAGATTATCACCTTGGTCATCGGCATTGCGGTCATTGCGGTGATTTTGATGCAAACCGTATTCCGCTCGGCCGATACGGCAAAATCCGTCACCACCGCCCGTGCAGAGCGCGGCGATGTATCGGTGGTCATCAGCGGTACCGGTACGGTAGAACCAATTGACCAGTACGAAATTACATCCCTTGTAAAAGGTGAGATTCTGCGCGACACCTTCCAGGAAGGCGATATGGTGCAAAAGGGCGACCTTTTGTATCAAATTGATTCCAGTGATTTGGAAAACAATTTGAAAAAAGCACAGCTGAACCTGCAAAAAAGTCAGGTTTCGTATGACGAGACCATGAAGGAGCTTTCTAAGCTGAAGGTTACCTCCAAATACGCGGGCACCATTACCGAAACGTATGTGAAGGTGGGCGATTCCGTCAACAATGGCGCCAAAATTGCCGATTTGGTCGATATGGATACCTTGGTTCTTTCCATTCCGTTTAACGAAACGGATGCCGCATCCATCAGCGTCGGCAGCCAGGCGAATGTGACCTTAACCAATTCATTTTATCAGCTAACGGGTACGGTACGCCGCATCTCCAGCGGCAACCTGATTTCCTCCGACGGCGCGACTGTCCGCACGGTTGAAATTGAGGTTGCAAATCCCGGTGCAATTGCCAAGGGCGACAGCGCCACGGCAACCATCGGCAGCGTTGCCTGCAACGGCCCCGGTACCTTTGATTATAATTTGGAAACAAGCATTGTAGCCGAAACCTCCGGCAAGGTCAACTCTCTCCCCTACGCCAAGGGCGATAAGGTGCGCGCAGGCAGTGTGGTTGCCGTTTTGGAATCCTCTACCAGTGACGCAACGCGCAAAAACAGTGCCCTTTCGTTAAAGGATTCGCAGCTCTCCATTGACAGTTACAATAAGCAGCTGGAGGATTATCAGATTACCGCGCCGATTTCCGGCACGGTGCTGAAAAAAACCTCTAAGGCAGGCGACACGCTGGACAACAGCAACGCACAGGTTGTAATGGCCGTGATTGCCGATATGTCTACCATTGTGTTTGATATGAGTGTAGATGAGCTGGATGTCAGCAAAATTGAGGTCGGCCAGGCGGTCAGCATTACGGCCGACGCCATAGACGGCCGCACCTATAACGGTCATGTGGATAACGTCAGCGTGGTGGGTACCACACAAAACGGCGTCACCACGTACCCCGTCCGCATTGTGATTGACGATCCGGACGATTTGATTCCCGGTATGAACGTAAGCGCCGAAATTGTGGTTGAATCACGCGAGGATGTGCTGCGTATACCGCTGAGCGCCGTACAGCGCGGCAACATGGTTTACGTAAAGGATGACGGCAAAACCAAGACAAATGACAAAAATAAACCGAATCCCGAATCGGGCAGCGAGAAGCCGAACGACAAGGCCGCAGCGCAGGGTGAGAACACTGCCGGTGCAAAGGATGCGCCGAGCGGTGCCAAGATGGGTGATATTCCCGAAGGCTTCCATCCTGTTCCCGTTGAAACAGGCATTAACGATTCTGATTATATAGAAGTGATCTCCGGCCTTTCGGAGGGTGACGAGGTGTATGTTCCGGCCGCAGCCGGCAGCGATAAAGACCCCATGCAGGCTATGATGGGCATGGGCGGCGGTATGGGCGGCGGCCCTGACGGCGGCCCCGGCGGCGGTGGTCCCGGCGGAGGCGGCGCACCCAGCGGCGGAGCGCCCGGTGGCGGCGGAGCGCCCGGCGGGGGTAGATAACATGATTGACTTACGCGATATTTATAAAATATATTCGGACGGCGACGGCGAAATCCGCGCCTTGGACGGCATTAACCTGCATGTCAGCGAAAATGAGTTTGTTGCCATTGTCGGGCAGTCCGGCTCCGGTAAATCCACCTGTATGAACATTATCGGCTGTTTGGATATTCCCACGAGCGGTACATACCACTTAAACGGCATTGACGTGAGCACCATGAACGAAATTGAGCTGGCGCACGTCCGCAATCAAACCTTGGGGTTTATTTTTCAGCAGTATAATCTGATCCCCAAGCTGACGCTTTTGGAAAACGTGGAACTGCCCCTTATTTACCGCGGCTTGCCGCAAAAGCAGCGCGAAGAACGTGCCAAAATCGCCTTAGAGCGTGTGGGACTGTTAGACCGTGCCAAAAAAATGCCCTCTCAGCTTTCGGGCGGCCAGCAGCAGCGTGTTTCCATTGCACGTGCGCTGGCAGGCGATCCGCCTGTAATTTTGGCCGACGAGCCGACGGGCGCACTCGATTCTAAAACCGGCCATGATGTTTTGGAATTTATTAAAAAATTAAATGACGAGGGCACAACCATTGTCCTTATTACGCATGATATGTCCATCGCCGAGGAAGCCAAGCGCATTGTGCGGATTCAGGATGGAAAAATCATAGCAGACCAACCGGCAAGGAGGGTCAGCGCATGAACAACGTAAAGCAATCCTTTTCACTGGCGCTGAAAAGCTTAAAAACCAGCAAAATGCGTTCGTTTTTAACCATGCTGGGCATTATCATCGGCGTTGCTTCGGTGATTATTTTAACCAGCATGGTAGACAGCATGAAGCAGATGATGATAAATGAGTTTGAAAGCATGGGTACAAACCTGATTATGGTTAACATTACAGGCCGCGGCGGCAACCGTACGGTTGACCCGGATGATATGCTTGCACTGGTGGAGGAAAAAGACAGCTTATCTGCCGTATCCCCCAACATTACCATTCCCGTGACCATTAAAAACGGAAGCGAGAATCAATCGACAAGCTGTATCGGCACAAGTGAGGCCTACAGCGATATTAATAACGTAGAGCTTGACAAAGGTCGGTATTTGACCTACATAGATGTTGCCAAGCGTCAAAAAAGCTGCGTCATCGGCTCTTACGTGGCGCAAAGCCTTTTCCCCGATACCGACCCCTTGGGCGAGGTGCTGAAGCTGAACGGCTATAACTTTACCATTGTGGGCGTTGCCAAGGAAAAAGCCGACAGTAGCGAAGGGACGGACGATGATAAAGTATACATTCCGTATACCGTTTGCCGTACACTGACCTTTATGTCGCGCATTTCCAATTACACCTTCAGCGCGGCGGATAAAGACAGCGTGACGCAGGCTGTTGCCGATATTGAAGCGGCGCTTTATAAGGTATATAACGATGATGACTACTATAACGTCACCAGTGTATCGGCCATTATGGATACGCTGGATGAAATGACGGGTACCCTGACCCTGATTTTGGTCGGCATTGCCGGCATTTCGCTTTTGGTCGGCGGCATTGGGATTATGAATATTATGCTGGTTTCCGTTACCGAGCGTACGCGTGAAATCGGCATCCGCAAATCGCTGGGTGCGCCGCCTTCGGCCATTTTAAGCCAATTTGTGGTAGAGGCCGCCACCACCAGCGGCTGCGGCGGTGTTTTGGGTATTGCGCTGGGCATCGGCGGTGCATATATTTTATGCGCGCTGATGGATTTACCGACCGTCATCACGCTTGCTTCTATCATCATTGCCTTTTCCGTCTCGGCCTTAATCGGTATTGCCTTTGGCTATTTTCCGGCCAAAAAGGCGGCAAAGCTGAACCCGATTGAAGCCCTGCGGTACGATTAATTTTGCATTTAATTTTTCCCTGCCTAAAGTCTATCTATCATAAGCCGATGCAGGGCGGCAGAATGGAGAATAACCTATGAAACACACCGGCATTAAAATGATAGCGCTTACGCTGTGCTTGCTGCTGTTTTCGGCCGGCGGCGTGTCTGCCGCAACGGCCGAATCGGACATGGCGGATCTTTTGGCCAAAATGTCCATTATGAACGGCTACCCGGACGGCGAGCTGCATCTGGATCGCACCGTAACACGTGCCGAATTTTCTAAAATCGCCATTGCGGCCTCACCTTATAAAAATCAGGTTGCGTCAAGCGTGGCGGTTTCCCCTTTTTCGGACGTAACCTACAGCCACTGGGCAGCGCCGTATATTAAACTAGCTGTTTCCTCCAAGCTGGTAAACGGCTATCCCGATTCAACGTTTCGTCCCGACCAGACTGTGCTTTTGGAAGAGGCTGTGACTATCTTTTTAAAGCTGCTGGGCTACACAAACGATGATTTCGGCTATTCCTGGCCTTACGGTCAGGTTGGTTTGGGGCAAAACCTGGGGCTTTTGGATGATGTAACGGTCACCGTGGGTACGGCTTTAACGCGCGGCGATGTGTTGCAGCTGACCTACAACCTTTTAACCTGCTCCCCCAAGGGCAGCACGGCCGATTATTTGGAAGGGATTCAGTATAAGCTGGAGGAGGACGTTATTTTAATTGCGACAAATCAAGAGGACAGCTCTGTTAATCCCGGCCGCGTGGCTACCTCCGGCGGCAGCTACAAGATTGACGACACCTTTAACCGTGCAAACCTCGGCAAGCGCGGCGATGCTGTTTTAAAGAACAACGATACGCTGGTAAGCTTCATCCCGTACGACCAGTCGGTTGAAGAATATGTTGTATATGCCCTTTTGAATAACGCCGTTGTAACCTATCAAAACGGCATCTCCGGTCAGCTGACATTGGAGGACAGCACCATTGCCTACATGGGCACACAAAAAACAACCTTTGGCGCACTGAAAAGCACCATGGAAATGGGCGACCTGCTCTCTGTGCAGCGTGATTCGCGCGGCAAAATTGAATACATCACCGTACGCGAAGGCAGCCTGGTCGGCCCCGTAACCGTGCGCAGCAGCGAATGGTATCGGGATTTGTCCGTCAGCGAGAACATTACCGTAATGCGTGACGGCGTGAAATGCACGGCAAGCGATATTAAGACATATGACATTGTATACTACTCTGCCGACCTGAATATGGTATTGGCTTACAGCAAAAAGGCAACCGGTATTTACGAATCGGCTTCGCCGAATAAAGACCAGCTGACAAGCGTAACCATTTCGGGCGTAACGTATGAAATTGAATCGGCCGAGGCCTTTAACGCACTTTCCTCCGGCGGACAGTTTGCATACGGCGATACCGTAACCGTTCTGCTGGGCAAAGACGGCAAAATTGCCGGGGTTGCGTCCCCCTCTGCCGCAAGTACGACCTTAATCGGTTATTTTTGCGGTGCGGGCGTAAAGGATTATACCAATCAGACCGGCGAAACCTATTCTAACTTTTACGTGACCATTGCCGATGTGGAGGGCAACACCTTTGAATATGCTGCCAAGCGCGATTATTCGGACAGCGATGCTTTAAACTCCGTTGTTAAGGTGACACTTTCGGGTGGTGTCGCCTCTGTCGCATCGTACACGCGCCAAGGACTTTCGGGCAAGGTGGATGCCGCAGCACATCTTTTAGGCTCGACCCCCATTTCGGATTCTGTTAAAATTTTGGATGTGGTACAAACCGGCAGCGACAAAAAAGGCAGCTATGCACCTGTCTATCTGCAGCGGCTGGATCAGCTTGATTTGGGACAAAAAAATATTTTATATTATGAAATGGATTCGTACGGACGCATCAGCGAACTGATTTTAAATGATGTCACGGGTGAATGTTACGAATACGGTATTATCACCTCGGCCACATCGCGTACCGTCGGTATGAATACGGGCGGCAGCTACAGCTACGATATTGCCGGCAGAGCCGGCAGCATTTCCACCTCCGGCACAAGCTATAACGTGGGTGCGGGTCAGCCGGTTATGCTGCTGATGGCAGACGGCCGTCCGCAAAACATTAAGGCGCTCAGCCGTCTTGAAGAAAGGGTTGCCGCCGTAACGGAGAGCATGCTGAAAACAAGCGGCGGTAAGGAATATAAGCTTTCGGATAAGGTGGTTGTCTATAAAAAAAGCTCATACGATTACACCGTTATTCCCATCTCTGAGCTGTCGGGCGGCACATACAGCATGACGGCCTACTATGACCGTCAGCCCGACAGGGGCGGACGCATACGCGTGATTATTGCCGAAGAAAAGAAAAAATAACTTGGGGATGTAAAAAAAGCCCGGATCGCAAGAAGGCAACGTAAGCATATCAACAAGACAGATTAAAAGGCAACGTAAACACATAAACAAGACAAAAAGTGAGTCACCCGACAGGATGACTCACTTTTTTAACTTAGAAATCCGCAGGAAGGATCCTCATCTTTAAGCAGCCCCAATTGTTGATTCGGCAGGGAGCTTGTGCGTCAAAATCAAATATGCCGCTTAATATTCAAATATAATTTCATTTTCTTCTTTTAACTCACCGTCAGCAAAAAATACCGATGTTTTTCCGTTATTATCTGTTTCGGTTTTGTGTGCTTCACCGTTTAGGCTGACCTTCTTTTTCTCCTTATCCGTCTTAACGTATTGTACGGTAAACTTTTTTCCAAGATACGTAAATTCCACATCGGTGTTGCCGAATGCCTTCGGTATACACGGAGAAATCGTAAGTCCCTCATAGCCGTATGTAATGCCGAAGAAGAAATTATAAACCATCCTCAGTACATAAGATACCGTACCCGAAAGGAACTGGAAGCCCGCTCTGTGTGGGAACTGATTGCTGTTTGAATAACTGTTTGCAATTGCATAAGGCGGTGCATAGGTTTTCTCAACAGGCGCATATTCTTCTTCAATGGGAAGAATATACCTTGTTGCTTTATATGCTCTTTCGGCATCTCCGCACACGCATAAGGCACGTGCAAAAAAGCTTTGCGCATGGTTATAAGACCCTGTTCCGGGTGAAGTGCCGTCACCTTTTCTTCCGGCTTTATCAATATAAACCGGAAAACCTTTACTGTTTGTGTTATAGCCTACTCTGCCGAAACATTCCTTCTCAACATTTTCAATAATGCTTTGCTGCATTTCTTTTGAGGTAAAACCGGCAATCAGCGCCCATGCATTTGAAACAAGATAGACTCTCTTCTCCCCATCCGGGTCACATTCCGAAAGAAGCCACTTGCCGTTATCGTTAAAATAGCCGTTAAAGAAGCCCTCTTTATTGTAGGCATGCTGTTTCATGGCCTTAATAAACCGATCACGCATTGCAAGGTATTTTTCGGAAAGCGCAAGATAGCTTTCTGAAACCTTGCCGAGAGAATACAGCCACTTGTACATATCGCTCATGTTTTTAAGTGCAAGTATCATTTGAGCCGTCACCGTAACGGTTTCCCCTCTGCCGTCCATACCAATTTTATCCATCGGATCCCACCAGTCTCCGTACCAAACCTTGCAAAGGCCGTGTTCTCCGATGTTCTTTTCTTCAAGATAAAAGCCGACGCACGATGCGATATGCTCAAGAATTGTTGACTCTTCATCACTGTCAAGCCAATAAACCGTATCAAAAAGAAAGCTTGTATCACGGGTAAAGGTCATATACTCATGTATAAGCTCTAAGAGAAAGGCGCCGCCGTCGCAGTAATAGCGCATATCATGCGGCGCTTCTCTTGAAACTGTACTGATCTGACGCGGCATCCATCCGTCTCTCTGCTGATGCGAAAACATATCCTTAATGGCTTCCCTTGTCCACTTTTCGTCAAGGGGCAACATGCCGCAAAAATCCTGGCTGCAATCACGGATGCCCCTCATAGAGGAAGGCCAGCCGCGGTCTAACGAGCAGACCCAAAACATTTCAAGAGGTGCAAATGTATTGATAAAGTGATTATAAAGCTCATTTTCTGTCTTAATGCTGCGTTTTGAGAAAAGCTCGTCATAAAACCCGGCTGTCTTTGCCATTCTTTCGTGATAGATTGTTTCATCAAAATATCCCTTTTCGTAAAGGTTTTCTTGTTCGTTATAAGCGGTGTCCTCCTGAATTGTCAAAACCTGCGTCAAGGTTTTCGTTTCGCCCTTTTTAAGAGAAAAATAATATTTTGCCGCATAAACCGCTTGATAACCTCCAAAGCTCATATCCTGAGCATCCGACATTTTAAATCGCAAAGGTGTGTTTTCGGTTACGCAATTGGGGCTGTAAAAGTTTCCGTTTCCGCAAAACGCAGCCATATCCAGTTCGATCTGCGCATCTCGATCAAAGTCCACATTAAAGGTAATGCTGCGGTTCAGGCTGTTATCCCGTTCGGGGGAGGTCATTTGAGCGTGAAAGGTCAGCATTTCGCCCTGATTCAGCATTTTTGTCGATAAGTACCACCACGGAAGATCCCACGCAACCATTTGCGGAATATTCATGTAGGGAAAAATCGTCGGCAAAGCCGAGTAAGCTACCTCTTTATCAAGCTTGTTGACAATTGTGGTTTTCATGCAAACCGTTGCCTTATCGCAGGGTACAAAAATTTCCGTTATAATATCCGCCTCATCATAAGAGGCTTTGTATACGGCTTTTTCCGGCGACCAATCGACCGTAAATGCAGGCTTTTTAAGATCATGGCGAAGCGATGGCGAATGAAAGTTTGAAACAGGCACACCGCCGTTTAAATCCTTTGACGTAATCCAAACCTGCCACTTGCTTTCATTTTCACCCATTTCACGCTTTATGGGCAGTATCCCGTTCGGCGGCTGATACTGCACCTTAACGGGGCCGTTTTGGTCAACATACAAAAGCACTTTTCTGTTATTGTATATGTAATACCACGGAGAATTTAATTTGTCCCCGTCCGTAAGCGTATAGCTTGCAGGCTTGTTTAAATTAAAATGACCGTAGATACATGTTTCTTCCGTTTTATCATATGGCTTCATTTTTCGGCTCCTTTACTGACGATTGGCTCCCTCCTGCGGATGGGGCTTTTAAACTGTTTTCGCTTGTTTACTTCAGCTCCGAAAGCTTTTGAGCGGCATCAGCCATCCAAGGCGCGTCAAGCGTCTCGATTTGGCCTGCATCGCAAGCGGCGGCAATGGCCGGATCAATCGGCAGGCGCGCCAAAATCGGCAAATTATGACGCTTAGAGATTTCATCAATGTGACTGTCACCAAACACCTTATATTGCCTGCCGTTATCGGGACAGGTAAAGTATGAAAGGTTTTCAACAAGCCCCAAAATGGGAATGTGCATCATCTGTGCCATTTTAACGGCTTTTTCCACAATCATAGAGACAAGCTCCTGCGGTGAGGTAACCACCACAATACCGTCTACCGCAATGGTTTGGAAAACCGTAAGCGGCACATCGCCCGTTCCCGGTGGCATATCGATAAACATATAATCAATATCCGTCCAGATTACGTCCGTCCAAAACTGCTTGACCGTGCCGCCGATGACGGGACCGCGCCAAACAACGGGATCTGTCTCGTTTTCAAGCAGCAGATTAACGGACATAACCTCAATGCCGCTTTTGGTTGCTACGGGGTACAATCCCGTTTCGTCACCCGTTGCCTTTTCCGTCAAGCCGAAGGCCTTGGGAATGGACGGGCCGGTTACATCCGCATCCATAACAGCCGTGCGATAGCCAAGCTTGTTCATGGCAACGGCCAACAGCGAGGTGACAAGGCTTTTGCCTACACCGCCCTTGCCGCTGACAACGCCGATAACCTTTTTAATTTGGCTGAGCTGATGCGGATTCTCGTGAAAATCCTGCGCCGCATGCTGGCAGCCCGCGCAGGACTCCTTGGAACAGGATGTATTGGAACATGATTTTGCCATTTTTTATGCCTCTTTTCTCTTTATCTTAATCAGATAGAATACACATGGTTACGATTTAGGCACCGGAAAGCCAAGCTCCGCATGCCCAAGGATTGCACGACCTGCCCGAATCGTCAAACGCCGCACAACAGGTTCAGTATAACACAAAAACCCGATTTCGTCAAGCAAAATCGGGTTTTATATAGGTAAGCTTTAGGCATTATGGAAGCCTAGACTCTTTGCATGGAGAAAGCTATTGCTTTACCGCTCCCAAATGCTGCGATCCGCTTCTTTTAATGCGTGCAGCAGTGCAAAAATAGCCGCACCGTGCAGAATAAAGCCAAGTCCCACAACCAGCGATACCAAAACAGCACCTGCCATCGGTGTCATCATGGTCAAAACGCCCAGCACCGCCAGCGCAATCCCCAGCAGCAGAGAGATCCACCAATTGCCGTACCCGATTTTCTTTAAGTCAAACGACCGTAAAAAGCGTTCTACGCCGAAGATTGTCAGCCACAGACCCACAAAGAATACCAAAATTTGTGCCATCATAAAGCTGTGATTTAAAAATATAATACCCAAAATCACATCGGATATGCCCAAAAACAAAACCGTACCGGCGCCAAGCCGACCCTTGGCCTCCGAAAAATAAAACGCCAGGGTTGCAATACCCGAAACAAGCGTTAAAACCCCAATCAGCCAGGCAAGCGATACCAGCGTTGCACCGGGGTTAAAAAGCGCCACAATCCCCGTGATAATCATGAGGACAGCCGACAAAACCATACATACTTTTGATGATGTTTTCATGTTGCTCACGCACCTTTCATTGTTTAAAGCTTTCGTATGTTCTGTCTTTATTGTACCCCTTTTTGCCCGAAAATGGAATATACAAAACGGCGCTTTTGTCTGAATTTAATAGAATTTACATATTGTTCATATATACATTTTTAAGCATTTGACCGTAAAATTATACAATAGCAGGATGACAAAACGAAAAAAATCTGCTATACTGTATGATAGAAAGGCTCGTGTAAGGAAGTGATACACTCCGTTTTTCCTTCAAAAACCTTGTCTACAGAGCCATACCCTTCCACTTTAAAGTTTTCGCCGGGATTATATTCCTGCGGATTAAAGCTGATCATATCCGTCATTGTTTTCTTGCCCGCATTGACAAGCAAAATCATTCTATCTTTGCCGTTTTGCAAGGCGCCTGCGCAAATATACGGCTTAATCAGCATTCCGATATGACCCATACCCACATCGCTCAAAAAGGTATGGCCTTCTTCTGCCTGTACCACCGGAGGGCGGAGAACGGTTACATGACGGAAAAACTCTCTGTTTGCATAGCGGAAGCAAACCAATTTTTTCGTATATTCCAACCTGTCCGGCATATGCACTAAATCTGCATTGACCCATCCCATTTGCTGGCCACACAAAAGACTTTGAGCCAAATGGTACTTCCAATGCATATGAGAGTGCTTCATATAACCATTGGTATTTCTGCCGAACACCTTAATTAAATTAGAATAAACCCGCATAAAAGCCGGCACATCGTTAGCCGAACGTACCCATGTCCAGGATAAAAAACCATCCAGGTTAGACGCATAGACCTCTGCTGTTGCCTCCGAAGTAAAGGCCTTGTCCTTAGGCTTGTTCCGGTTCAATTCCGCCAGCAGATCATTATATGCCTTACCCCACCAATCGCCTCCGCCTAAGGGATGACCATGTGTTTCGTCCATACAAAGATGCGGAATCCGAGCCGATACCTGGTCTAAATAGATGGCATCTACGTCCAATTCGTTAAACATATTGGTTGTAAGCTTCACAAGTTTGTCGCGCCAAGGCTGATAAGAAGGGCACATAGCCGTTAATTCAACCAAGCTGCCGTCCGCTTCTCTGGATTCAAACCGCAAGATAATAGGGTCGCCATTTTCTGTCTTGACCGCACCGGCTCTGCCAATGGATTCAAATTCAAAATCTTCATTACCGCCATCCTTAGTATCCCACAAAAGAGCATTGATATAAGGCATAACACGGATGTCGTGTTTTTTCAATTCCGTCATGCCGGCGCAAAAGCTTTTTTTAGCCGGCATAAAATGGGGGTAATCATTATTAAAGGGGATTTTGTGCCAGTTATACACATGAAAACCAATGGGTACACCAAAAGTTTCCTGCAAACGAATCACGTTTTCATACCAATCGTTAGGACGGACTTCATCACTGTCCGTTCGGAGCGCTGTGGGGATAGGTTCTCCGTCCGTGCGTTCCTGCGGCACCCAATCCATCACCCAAAAGGGAATATCCTGCATCCACATGGGTGTGTTTTTATCGTCAATATTCCGCTTTGTCCAATAACATTCCTTCAGCACAAATTCTCTGTAAATTTCCGTTGCATCAAACCAATCACCGGTAAAACTCTGCCAAACCATTTTGCCGGATACATGATAGGTATTCTTCGGTTTGCCCCAATTTTCAGCAAAGGCGCGGCACGAAAGCTTGACACCTCCCGTTTGAGAAGATGCCGCCTGAAACTCCTTTTTGCCGCCCTCCGGATCGTGAACGCCATAATAAATTCCCTTTTCCTTCACATCATCGGCCGCATATAAGGCCATATAGGCCATAGGCGCATAAAAACCGCCCGGATAAGATCCGTTAAAGCTAACATCCGATACAGAAAAATTCTTATATTCCGTACCGCTGCCTTCCGGCTGGAACAGATGGTGCGGTTTCTTGCATTCACAATATAACCGTGGATACGTGCACCAAAGCAATGAATATTCTTCCGAATCATTCAAAACCGTTACGTCCCATTCCAATCGGTTTTGCGCAGGCTTCGCTTCTGCCGTCAGCTTCAGGCCGATGCCTAAAATACCCTCCGGGCCGGAGAGAAAAAATTCGGTTACGTTACCCCGTTTTGTGACCGAAACCTCATTCCAATAAGAAAGGGTATCTAAAAACTTATTCTCCCCCGTAGGAAGATGCCGGATTTGCATAGCCGCCATTGGCTGTTCCTGTTTACGATGCCAAAGCGCCAAGCTGTGTTCTTTTTCCACATAATCAATCTGCAGTTCACCGCTTTCCAGGGTAGAAAGAGAAGGGTTCGCAGGTGTTCGATTTATGCGTTCCGGCAGTACCGGTGTTTTTCCTTCCGCAAAGGTAAACACTGTAAAAACAGAATTTTCTTCATTGTAATAATCAAGGCTGTCGTTATAATTTAACATTGCAGAATGGCTTTCCAAGGTTTTGTCGCAAAGAGCCACCAAACCGCCACGAACCTTCAGATAACGATTTTTTCCTTTAAATACCAGTTCTTTAGGGTAGCCGGGGTTACTCATCCCAAGATCCCGCACATTAAAAAAGACGCCTTCTTCTTCGCTTCCCACCTGATCAAAGTACATTTCACCCAGTTCCACTCTGGCCACTAAAGGCGAGGTATCATAATAGGCGCCATCCACTTTAAAAAAGGTTTCCTGCACGACAGATGCAGACTCCGGAAGCACCGTAAACCGATTTGTAACCGTAATGGCGGAAATGATCTCATCTGTCTCTATCCGTTTCGGATGACCGGTCAACTCAAAGCCGTTTTCTCGTTTTTTTACCTCACAACCCTCATACATAACCGTATATGCTTGAAATGCCACACCTGCAAACCAATCACCGGTAAAACGATCGTTTAACACACAGTCTAAATATTCAAAGTCATACCGTTCGCTCTTGTAAATCACCTGCAAGGTCAATTTTTCCGGTGACAGTTTAAAAAAAGCTCCGCTGCCCTTATCATCCAATTTAAACTCATATGCAACCATACTGATTTTTCCTTTACCGATTTGTTTTTTACCATTCGTCTTGTTCTCTTCCGTGCGATTGTGATGATTCTGCGTTTTGTTTAATATGTCACCTCTGCTACACCTTCAATATATGTTCACCTTTTTGAACCTCAATCGTGCAATTTGTGTAACTTGTTTCCACACAAAGAGTAGATGTTATCTAAATCTTATACCTCTTGAATATTTTGATTATGCAGCGGTACCGTTCCGACTTTCGGAGAAATATAAACCCGTGTAACGCCGTTATTTTCAATCCATTCGCCGTTGACTTTTTGTATATTAATCCCAATCAGTTCACCCTGCACAAGCAGGATGGCGGCTGTATTTTGCCAGGTATAGGCGCCTCTTACCCAAGCATATCTCGAAAGCGAGCTGTCTGTGTGCTCGGGGTAGCTATGAGCTGTCCGATACCGAGTTTCCGTATCTTCTCCGCGCAGCTGCAGCAGTGTTTGCTTCACTTCCGCTATGCCGCCGCCACGGATGTAATCCGGCTCATAACAAGAATACATACTGCCATCTGCCTGTGTCTTGGAAAAGTTGGTTAAAAATCCGTTCCAGGACGCAAGCAGCGCTTCATCATCACGTGTTAATAACCCCAAATAAAAAAGAGCCTCACTTGTCCAAATCGTCCAGGCATGTCCGGCACAAATGGCCGGCCCTTCTCCGTCCCCTTCCCAAATGGTTTCCCACCAACGAAAAGAGGACTGATACATCCGCACATCCGGCGTGTATATCGTCCAGGCCTTATGCAAATGCAGAACCTGTTTTGCAAAATCAATATACCTTTGGTTATATTGAACTTTTATACATACATACAGCAAAGAAAGAGCCGTACAGGAAATAGAGCCATCCTCCATCTCTTTTTCCGTATAGGGCGTAAGCTCCGTTTCTGTCGGAAAATCCATGCCGCGTTTAAGCAGATAGTCTGCCATTTCTATGGCTTTCTTTTTAAAAATTTCTGCCCGATTATCACCAAGCTCTGCCAAGCAGACAGCCATATCCGCAAAAGGGATAACGGGACAGCATACCGTTGTGTAGTCCGCTCCGCTGCCGTTTAGCAGCTCGCCGCCGACCATATCGTGCTCTATCATTTCCCGCAGCGCCGAAATGGCAAACTCCAGATACCGACTTTCTTTAAAGAGCAAATACGCCTCCAAAAGTATGGATGCACCAAAAACCTGTTCTTGTATTCGGCCGGAACAATGAATGTGATATGCCGCATATTCCTCTGTTGGGTGAGGCACAATGGTTTTTCTGGCCACATAGTCGCGTTCTCCCATCACAATTGCCAGTTCTTCGCGGACAAGGGATTCGAATTGTCTGTCTCCGGTTATGCGCATATAATTTAACAGCGCCCATAAAAAGCAGCCGCCCTCGCATAGATTTTCATCGTTGTGATATGGTTTTTGAATCGCTTCACAGGCTTTTTGATACAGCTTTACATAATCCTTGCCATACCACAGGGTTGTGTTTAAGCCATGTTTTCCATCAAGCATCGGTGTAACGGTGTAAAGACCGAACGCCTGCAAGGGAATATGTGTAAGCGGTGTTTCTGCCGGCAAGCTGTATATGCTTCCGTCGGGCGTTTTGACCTGCACAGCATCTGCACGGCCGATATGCCGAACCACCGCCTCACCGCAAAAGCCGCCGCCGGAGATATTTTGCAGCAACGGAAGGTGAAAATGCTTGCCGATTGCCCGGTACGCGGCTTCTATGTCATCCGCGCACATGAGTTTAATACAAATTTTTTTATCATCTCTTTCGCCATACAGCTTGTCGAAAGAAGACATCAGTTTAAAATTTAAAATAAAGTGACCGCAGCAATAGGGAGAATAATCAATTTTCCAACCACTGCAGGGAACAAGAGAAAGACAAAGCAAAAATCTACCGTTCGGTCTTGGCATCAGACAATAAAAATACCTTCCGTCCTCCGACATGTAAGGGGAGGACGGAAGAATCTGTTCCCAATAATCGGCGCCCTTTTTACCGAGAAAATTTAAATCAAGGTTTAAAGCGAACTGAGATATATGCGGATTGGTTGTATCGGCATGAATCAACAGGCCGTCTTGTTCCAATGTATATCGAACAGAAATGTTGTTTTTTAAATCATAATACGTCCCGTTTTCAAAAGAATCCATGAAGCTTATGTGGTCTTCATAGGGAGTCAGCGGCCTTTTTTCGCACTGAAGGCGAACATCCTCCGACTCCCATGTAAAGCCCGCGCTGCCGCAATGACCTTTTGCATCAACAAGATTGGTGGTTGTTTCTTTCTCATAAAACGACCTGATAATGCCGTTTTCGATGATAACCTTATACGAATCATTTTCTAAAACAGATTGATTGTTCAAACCATACACCTCTTGTTCTGTATCGTGCACAAAAAAGCAGCCTACCTTCTGAATGCAAACGAGTAATAATACTGACCGGCACGGCCGATACTTAAAATTCTGTCACCCACAACCAAATCGTTGGCAGGATAATCCCTGGTAACCTTCGGCCGCGGGCCGCTGTAATCCACCATGATAGCCGTATTGGATTTTCCCCATGTAAAACGCTGTAAGCGTTCGGTTTCAGTCTGAATCGTAGGCGTTTTGTCAATGCTTAATTCTATCACATTCCCTCTTTTACGTACCAAATTCCCCACATTGGCAGTAAAGTCAGTTGTTGACCAAGAGGTTTGCGTATAAGCCGAGGTAATGGTACCGAATCGGGCTGCCGTATCGCCGTTATCGTTATAATCCTTCTCTATACCGGCCTTGGCGTCATAGATAACAGAAATTTTTCTGATAAAGCCTGCATCATCGGCAGTGTATCGGATCACATCGCCAACCTCAAGCTGCGTTTTATCGGCACGAAGCGCAGAGGCCTCCCATAGCTTATCACGCTGAATTACGGTGGAATCCAAGGTCAGCAGAGCATCGTCTCCGCTGGCACCGGCCAGTGTCAGGCGATAGGTGCTGTCACCCAATTTTTCGCTGTAGCACTCCACAATATCTGTTACCATAACCGGCCACTTTTTGGATTTTGTCGGATCTTCTTCTGCTACCGAACCGTAGTTAACCAGGTAACGTACAGAAATGTCCTGAATATCCTTGGTGTAATACCCCATGTCTTTATTAATGGAAATGTCTTGTTCTCTGTAGTCGAGCTGTTCTGTTGCAATCGAATCCGGGTCGCTGACCGCATCGTTTCCGTTTGGCACATGGAACATTTGCGCACCGCTGCCCAAAATAACCCAACGGTTAAAACCATGTGCAGTATAACGCCATGTCATGCTGGCATTGTCACCACCCAAAATCGAAGGCCATTCGGTCAAAAGATACGGCAGATGGTATAACGGATATTCGGGAGCTGTTAACGACTGACGGTATGTCGTAATTTCCATAGGCGTGGTGATCGCTTTAATTTCCTCATTATCGTTAAATTTCACCAAGACCATCTGTCTGCGGCAGTTAGCGCCGTCCCGAAGCATATTGTAAACCTCTGTTCTTTTTTTACTTTCTTTAACCGCGGGGGTTTCCATCAGCACATTACTCGCCAAATCATACACCGTCAGCTTACCCGTATCTTCAGAGAGAACCTGCACCTGCACTTTATCGGAAAGGCCTGTACCTTTGGCAACCTCCAAAAGGTATGCCATCGTGCCGCCATCGGTGGTAACATAGGCAACTTCGCCAAAGCTGTCTAAGTAAAAGGCATATTCCGTTCCGGGCTGCAAGGCGTTTGTGTCAAAACGAACATCCTTAGACAGCTTATACGGCTGGCTGCCAATCATCAGCGCAGCTTCATCAAGATTCATTTCCCTGAGCGTGCCTGTTTTTTTATTGACAGAAACCTCAAGACGCACGTTTTTTTTGTCGCCGCTTTCATACACACTGACAATGTTCTGCTGCGCCAGTTCTTCCGGTTCCATGGTGACGCCGCCTTCACGCACAATGGTAAAGGAATCATATTTTGATAAATCCACATTTTTTGTGCTGTCCTCATAGTCATAAATCGTTTCGCTGTAGCTGTTGTATGAATCCACAACCACATTGGTATAGGACTGAATTAAAACAGCGTCATAAATCCCGTCCTCATCGTGGTCAATTAAAGTAACAACACCGCTTGCAGGCTTCATCCGCTCGGGATCGTAATCCGATTCAAAGTTATATGCAATATAGGTGTTTTGCTGCAGCTTTAAGGTCGCTGTTTTGCCATCCATAATGACAGTATAAGAAGAAGTTTTTGCATCAAACCCTAAAATAGACTTAGTGTCTAAAATGATAACCGTATTCTTCTTTTCCTCTATGTAACGAATGGGCGGAACGTTGTCCCCCGGCTCTATATAAAACTCAACCCGTTTACCGGCAAGACCGTAAGCGCCTTCATAAAGATTCAAGTATTTCTCACCGTCTATGGTAATATAGCCTGCTGTCGGTTTTTCTCCGTAAACCGTTGTTAACCCGTCGGAGGTAACAACCCCCTCCCGTTTTTCCAGTCCTAAGGTATTTGTCAGCACAGTTTTGCTCTTATCTGTCTTAACGCCGTGAATCTTGCCGTCCGTACCGGCAGAATCTGCCGTCAGGGGATTTGCTTCCAGCACATTCTTTAAGAACATCAGCGCACCGCCGCGGCTGATTTTATCTTTTTCATAGGTTTCCACCTTATCAAACAAATCAATGGAATTGGCAACGGATACATACGTTCTGCTGCCGCCGATTAAAATACTTCTGCCGGTTAAGGCAACGCCCAATCTGGCCGCAAATTCCAAAGTCAGGGCGTCATCGGGACGGAAAAACGTCCCGATGTCCTTTCCGAAATAATTTGTTTGTGCCGCAAAAACAATCGCCTTAAAATAAGGGTGTTCCCCGCCTACATCCATAAAAGGAGACGTAAGACTTAAAGATTCCGCAATACCGTTTTCTCCCGCTGCCATTAAGGCCAGCCTGGTAAACTCGCCGCGGCTGATTGTCCAGTCTTCCGTGGTTAAGGAATCATCTTCCTTATTCATAATGCCAAGAGCTGTCATAAAGCGTACCGCTTCGCTGTATGCTGCCGGTTCAAAGTATGCATATTCTTCCTCCTGCGCAATAACCGATTGCGAAGCAAGCAATATAACACAGAACATCATTGCCAAAATTTTTTTAATCAAAATCGGGCACTCCTTCCCTTTTTTTAATCTTAATCCAACAATTTTAAATCGTATTAAAAGGTTTTAATGTAAACGCGTTTTGCAACTACTGCCGCCTGCGCTCTGGTCGCATTTGCGGTGGGCGCAGATGCATGCTCTAAAAGCTTACCGCTTAAAAGCTTTAATGCCTTGGCATTTTGCATATAGCCTTCACACCACTTGCTTACTTCATCAGCATACGAATACCCATCCAGGCTGACATACTGCTCGTTAAAGCCCTTATCCGTATTAATGGCCACAGTCGCAACGGCAAGCATTTCCTCAAACGTAATGGGCTTGTTCGGATAGAAATTACCGTCCGCCGTCATACCCGCCGGAATGATACCTAAGTTGTTTGCGGCTTCAACACCGCCCGCAAACCAATCATCCGCCGTCACATCGCCAAAGGCGCCTACCTGCTCTGCATCGGCAAAGCCCAAAACCTTTTGAAGCATCTTAACAAATTCCGCTCTTGTTATGGTACCTTCGGGGTTAAACAAGCCATCATCCGTACCGCTGACAATGCTCACATTGGCAAGATTCTGAATATCCTCTTTTGCCCAATGCCCTGCAATATCCTCAAAGGAATCTTCGTAAGCCGTAACACGCATATCACAAATACTAACCCAGTTACCGTTGCTGTTGCCGGGGCTGTAAATTTTTAAATATCTTGCTTTTACCGGGTCAAAGCTATAGGTTTCCTGATCCGGCGTTTGATAGCTGCCGCCGTTATACACTTCTTTCCAGTTGATGCCGTCGTTAGAAACCGAAAGGGTGAAATACGCGATACGTTCGCCGCCTTTATACCAAATCATTTTAACATCGCGCATTTCTCTTTCGCGCCCAAAATCAATGGTGGCAGAGGCCGGCCCTTCAACGGCCCAGTCTGATGTTTTGCTTGCGTCAAACATCTTGATAACCTCGGCCGGCTTTAGGGTTGCGTCAAAGGCAACGGGCGTGTAGGTCGAGTCGTTCATAACCTCCTGCACATTGTTTACAAAGGAAATTGCATACACGGCTTTACTGCTCGATTTGGTTGACTCGGCAACCACAAAGGCCGTATCGCCAAGCTTTTCAACCTGTTTAACAGAGGCCTTGACGCCGCCGGGTGCATCACAAGTGATTTTCCCGATTTCCCACTCATTCACCGTATAGTTTGAAATGGTGCTGTTAAAGTTGGGAATGGGGATGCCGTCCAAATAAATGTTATCAACCTCAACAACGTCCTTCGTGTATTTCTTCCAACGGGAAATGGGTAACACTTCATCTAAATTAAATTCATACGCCTCATCCTCAACATAAGGGGTTAACAGCAAATTCAGCGTGGGGCTTGCTTCACTCTCCACATAAACTGCCAATTTTCTGTAACCGGCGCGGCTCCACATCTCCGCGGGATTGGGCGATGTCGGCAAAGGATCTGCCGGCATATCAAGCAGCTTTGCGCTGCCGCTGCCAATCAGCTTGGCATGAAGCTTCCGGCCATCCTGCGTAAGAATCGCGCTCTTGCCGTCGGGCGCCACTTCAATGCTTGCTTTTGTATGCATAAAGCTGTAAAGCTTAATGGGATCAGACGACTGAATCTCATCTCTGATTAACAGGGAACCATAGTTGTTCAAAAGGGCAAACCCTCTTTTAACCGAATCGACTCCCTTGTCTTGATACGCTTCGGTAATATCCATGGTGACATAAGCCGCGTTGTCCTCCACCGTCAGCTCGTCAATTTTACAATAAGCCTCGATGTTTTGGTCAGGGCCTTCAACCGGGTTGATAACCAGCGCATTCTGACCCTCTGCGCGGTTACGGTAGAAGGTGTATCGGCCGTAGGGCATATGGTCGTAATCATAAGAGTCACGGCCAAGCTCGTGCGCCCAGCGAACGCCCAGCATATCGAAAACATACGAACCGATATCCAAATTGCCGTGCCCCGTTTTGTTATCACCGGCTTTTACGCCCAAAAATGCAGCGCTGTCGTCCGCCCAGCTGTGACGGATGGTAACAACCTCATTGATGCCCGGAAAATATGCGTACTGCGGCATATACTTAAGGAAATTTTGGTATTCCTCTTTAGGCTCATACATAAGCAAAGAATATTCATCTCCGCCGTTATCTATGGTGTAGCGCACCTGATAGGCGCCGTAGCTGGGGTCATTATAATACTGCGAAAGAAAGAAATACCCTGCCGCCGCAATATAAGAGGCAGAGCCGCCGCCGTCCGCAAAGTTGTAATAGCCCTTAGGGCCGGACATTCCCATGGCAAAGTTACCGGCGTTCCGCATTCCGGGCAGCTCCATAAGACCGCTGGTTGTGCCCGTAGCATCATACATGGTTGCCAGGAAGATTAAATACGAACCCATACCGTAATCCCAGTAAGAGGGGCCTTCATAATAGTTGCCTGCTTCATCAATCGTTTTAGAGTGAATCCGCTTAAATCCGTAAACCGACCGATTGATCACTTCATCGACCAAATCATTGTATTCGTCGCTGTCGCCCGAAATCGCCATCGCAACCAGGCTGGCGCCGCCCATAACAATATGGTTCCAGTTGCCGCCGTCACCGCCGCAGAAATTACGGTTGGGACGCAGATACGTCATGGTAATTTCCAGCCCGAAGTGCACCATGGCGTTACGGACAATCCGCCTTTGTTCCTCCGTCCAGTCATTATACATCCAGTCATACACAAAGGCAACCGCTTTCATCGTGTCACCAACAGACAAGAAGGAGAAGCCCTTATCCCGATTCCAGTTAACCTCTTTTAAACAGAGATTTTCCATAGAAGCCCAGACGTAATCGGCATATTTCTGTTCACCGGTCAGTTTATACAAAAGCGCTGCTCTTGTGGCGTAAAATGGTTCAATCGAATCGGGCTTGCTGGCAGGCCCTCTTGTCATATCGTCCGTCACGCTTTGCCGCAGTCTGTTAAAGCTGTTCATCATATATTTATCGGTCTTAATCAATTCCTTCTTTTTTTCCAGCTGCGCACTGTTAAAAAGAAGTCTGGGATGTGCGTTTTCGCCGCTGTAGCGTTCTGCAATCAGCTTATTATAATCGGTGTACCAATCCTCTGTCACCGCTTCAATTAAATAATTCCCCACGTCAGAGCCGAAAACCCTTGCATTCCAGTCTCTGTTGGTTAAATACACCTTTTCAAAGGTAGCAATGCTGGTATCGTTGTCAAATTCACCGGAGGCCTTTTGCTCGGCCGACAAGTTATTCCAAATGGCAAGGCCCGTTACCTTATCCCAACCCTGCGGCTTATTACCGCCGTGCCAGCTGCCGCCGTCACGCAAATCGAACTCAAAATCCTTCCAGCCCTCCCAGGTCAGGGTGATATAAATAAAGCGATAGTCGGGGCCGGGGGTAATATCGGTTTCCTGCTTCACAACAATTTCCAAAGCACGTCCCGTTGCCTTTTCAGAGTGGATGCGGAAGCCTATGGTGTTATAGCCCGTCCAGTCTGTAGTTTCAACAGCCCACTCGGCGTTTTGGCTGCCAACCTGTTTATTTCTTACAACAATGGCTTCGCCTGCCACGCCGCCTGTGCCGTCCTCGTTTTTGCTGTTATCTATTTCTTCTTGTGTTTTGGTAACAAGGGTCATTTTATCCAAATAAATTTCCATGCCGCGCGGAGCAGCTGTTTCGTCGTATGTTGCCCAAAGCTCCACTCTGTCAACGCTTGCAAACCCCTTGGGCTTGCCCATGGCTTCAAACGCGCTGCTCTCCCCCTGATACGGCAGGGATACCAAAAACCAACCGGTTCTGCCGGTATAGAACTCTGCCATGTAATAATCCATACCGTTTGTTTCCGCGTTATCGGACACAACAACCACGGCAACCGAGGATTTAACCGCATTGGGTGAGTATACCCAAAATTCCAGAGTGTTTTGCCCGGACCAATCGGCAGTGACCGGAATTTTAACTGCTTTTTGCAGGTTATCACCTGCAAGCTTCATCGTGTAATCACCGCTTTTGGTATATAACCCCGATGCCGGCAAGCCGATGCTTTCAATGTAAGAACGCTTGGTTATATCGGCTGCCGTTTTGGTTTCCGCTGCAAAGCCGACCACGGGCATCAAACTCAAAAGCATGAGGGATAAGAGTACCGACGCTGTTATTCTTTTCATTTCTGTACCTCCTTTTTTACGTGTGAACAAATTTTGGGTTACTGTAACACTCTTGCCACAATAGCGGCTGCCTGCGCACGGGTGATGTCTGCCTCCGGCATAAAGCTGCCATCGTCAAAGCCCTTAATAATGTCCTTACCGTATAAGGCTTTTACCGCCTCTTTTGCATAGGGTGCAATGCTGTCTGTGTCGGTTACATCCAATTCGGTTTCACCAAAGACCGCATTTAAGCCGATAAGCGTCCGATAAAGCATTACCGCCGCATCCTGACGGGTAATTTTGTCATTGGGGTTAAACCGATTGCCGTCGCCCGTGATGATTCCTGCCTTAGAGGCAGATACAACATAATCATAATACCAGGCATCATTTGCAACATCTTCAAAGTTCTTAACTTCGTCTGTATCTTTCACAGGAAATGCAAGACATAAAATCTTTACATATTCTGCTCTTGTAATGCTTTTATCGGGGGCAAAGTTGCCGTCCGCCATGCCGCTCAGTACCTTTTTGTCACAAAGATACGCAATGTCGCGGTAAGCCCAATGTTCCTCGCTCACGTCGCTGAAATTCGCCGAAGGCTGATGATTTGTTACATTGCTCCGATCTGCCACGCCGGATACGGAAATTTTGCCGCTTCCGTTACCTCTGCTTCCGCTGCCGCTGCTGCCGCCGGAGGAGGATTGAGAGGTTCCGAGCGCCGCATCAACGGCTTTTTTCAGCGCCTCCTCATCCGCATACAACTGACCGCAAACAGCTGTTTGAATTTTGGCCTTGTCTTTTGCACTGTTATATTTGTCATAATGTAAAGCGCTTAAGTAATGATCGGTTTCTTTGTAATGCGCCGCACGGTAAACTCCTTGCAATATGGCCGTTGGCCTCATTGCATCATTGGTTGCGGACAACGTGCCCTTCCACTCCACGGCCTTGCCTGCTTCGGCTAAGTGTGCATTGACCGAAAACAGTGCAATCGCCTCGGTATCGAGGTTCAGCGCCGTGAAGGCGGCCGTTACGTCATCCTTATAACCTGCTTCTTCTAAGAAAGCAACCAGATAAATCACGGCCTCCAGCTTGTTCATATCAAAATTTTCACCCGCAAACCAAGTGCCGGCCTTGTCTTTATCGCCGATGGCGTGATATGCCCGATACAGCTTTGTGAGTTTGGCATCTGTTAATTGTGTCAGCTGACCGAAAACGGTTTTAAAGAAGGATTCGTTGCCGTTTTGCAGTTCATCGCTTGCAAACAGCAATGCAAGATTAACGCCAAACAGCAGGCTATCCTCTGTGCCGCTTGGTGTAACGGCACTTAAGCGATACAAGCCGCCTTCGGTTAAGCCATGACGAAAGCTTACCTTGCTGTCCAGCACATCGGCAAATGCCACAGTATCAAAAACACTGCCGCCCTGAGCGGTGATAGATGAAAGCAGCTGTTTTTGTTCTGCAGCGCTGACAAAAGAGCCTGCCGCCGCAGGACGAAGAATCAGCACAGCTGTTCTTTCGTTTTTAGCCACAGTCAGCTTGTCACCCTCAATGCTCAGGCCGCTGCCTGCCGCTGTCTGATAAAGATTCGGCACGCTGCCCATGCTGACAACACCGGTTACAGCCGCAAATTTTTCATTCAATACGAAGGCTGCCAAACCGTCATAGCTTTCCGTTATGCTTAATTCCCGATGAATGTCGGTATCTGCAGTTTTAATTTTAACTGCCTGCACATCCGTAACCTTGCCATCTTTATAAAGCAGCACAAAGGGAACGAGGGTGGTATCGCCATAGGGATTCAGAATATCCAGCGCTACACCGCCATTGGTTTTGCTGACGCTGAGAATCGTACGAATTAAAGCCGCCGGTAAAACGGTACGGGTCGCACCGCCGGCAGAAGTAAGGGTAACGCTCAGGGTAAGATACTGCCCTACCTTATCGTTATCAATTTTTTGATTAACCTTGTTGCCGAGGGGTGTTTGCGCGCCCGTCTCTGTTGCAGAAAGTGACCAGGCCACAGCCGAAGATGTCGCCTCTGTGCCGCAGGGAGAAAAGACCTCCCAAACGGCCTTAACATTTTGGTCACCTGCCACAATCCCGTCAATTTTTACATTCACCGGCAAAGGCAAAATTTCTGTCAAACTGCCGACATAAGCGTCTGTTAAGCTGACGCCCGAAAGACTGACGGAGGAAAGAATGGACAGATTCGTCGTGCCCTTGGCAATTTTCTGTCTGTTTGCATACGCTTCATAAGAATTGTCAAAGGAATTAATATAAACAATTAATTCCGCATCATCACATTGAGGAATATCAACCGCCAAGGTATCGTTTCCTGCAAAGGTCACTGTGCCGCTGCCGGATACCTTACCCGTTAACAAAATGCGGCCCGCAGCCGAAATGCCGATGTTGCTGTCTGCGGTCGCCGCTTCGTAAGCCGAAGTGACCGTAACCGTATAGTCCGCTGTCACGCCGGCATCATAAACCGATGTTGCGGTCAGCTTTACATTGCCCGGCGCTGTACCGGCTGTCACGCGCAAAAAGCCGCCGTCTACCGTAACGCCTGCATTGTCAGAGTTCCAGCTGACCCCGCCGCCTAAATAGCTGACATCTGCCGTGATGGGAAAAAGGCTGTCCTTTGTCTGCGAAACCGCAACAATCTCCGGTACATTCGCCGTTATCATCGGAACTAAATCATTCGTTGCGTCCACACCCGAGTAAATTGCCAAATTATCAATATTGGCTTCTGATGTCAGCTGGTACAACCACATATCTGCGCTGATTACACGGCTGCCCACGCTGAAAATCCCCTCGGGGCTTTGCGAAGCATTCTTAAACAGCACTGTGTCCTTGTCGCGGTATACATAGGTGCCTTTAAACAAATCTAAGGTTACGGATAGCTGTGTCCAGTTTGCCGAAGGCGGAACAGAACCCCAGTTGTGTATTTCACCGTCTGTACCATCGTAGTTGCGGTACGATGTCCAGTAGGTTTCTGTTAATCTTTTTCTGTAAAGGTTGGCAAAGGCACGGCTGCCCGCACCATCACCGGCCGTCAATTCAATACCCGTTTGCCAGTTGGCATCAAATTTTAAATCCATCGAAATCGTTAATCTCTTTGCACTTCTGCTTATGCCGACGGTATCAAGCAGAGTCGATAATTTTCCTTTGGAATATTTGTTGCCGTTGGCCTCCTCTGCTACCACTGCACCGCTGTTTTGGTAAATACCGATTGGCAGGCTTGTACCGTCCAGCTTTTTTAAAGTAAGGGCGTCGGTACCGATGGTATCACCTGCGGAAAGGCTTTCAAAATCGTCATAAATTCTGACATCGCTCATGGTAACGGTTTTAGATGCCGTAATACCACCCCCGTCAGCCGTTACGGTAAAACTACCGGCCTTGACCGAAGCGCCGCTTATGTACAGCTTGCCGTCTCTCGCCGTAATGCCTGCCGGTGCACCCTGAAGGCTCAGCGCCGCATCGGGGATTGGATTGCCCGAGGCATCCCTCAGTTCATACGTTACTGCCGAAACCTTGCCCACGGGCGGCGCCAATAAAACGCTGTCGCCCACCAGCTCCCCTTCTGCTGCAAACACAGCAAAGGGAACCGTTGCAAGCAGCATGAGCATTGTTAATAACAGTGCTGTCAATCGTTTCATAATTTCACAATCCCTTCTTAAAATTAAGTGTTTTTATAACACAGGCAAATAAACATACACACGTGTTTATTTGCTTCTGCCATAAATTCGGTTTTCGTTCGGGAGCCAATAAGGCTCCCGAACGAAAATATGGATAAGAAAACCAATGGATTTGACAAAAATTAAATTATTTCGTTAAGGCAGGCGCCGCGGCTAAGGGCTTTACAAGCTTACCCTCCCAAAGCATAACCTTAACGCTGTTCGTTTTTGCATCAATTGTAACCTCACCGCTGATGTTATCTGCGGTATTACCCTCTAAGCTGATGGCGGCCGGTGTTGTTTTCACCAAACGTCCGTCTGCATCATATTCTGCAATGTGCATAACATACTTTTTCGCATACCAGGCGTTATTGGCAACGGCTGCAGAAGCTGTAACGACAGCGCCGTCTGTCAGTGCGCCGGCATAGCTGCTTACCTCTGTGCCGTTCACCTTAACGGTGTAATCGGAAACAGCCGTTGCTTCCTCAATCGGCGTACCGGAATATACGGCAATTTCGTCAATCGAAGCCTCTCCGGTTCTGATCATTCTTAACCACATATCGCTCGCATTGCCTGCGCGCATTTTATAGTTTTCAAAAAGCGTTACGCCGCCTTCTTTAACGGTATAGCTTAAATTCTCCATATCCACTTCAATGGCAATTTCTGCCCATTCGCTGTTAGGTAATTTAGAACCCTTCCAGCAGTAATAATACTTATTGGTTGTCGTACCATCGGGACCCGATGTTGTCATCCAGCCGTCCTGCGTCAGTCTCGACCACAAATCCCCCATTACTTGCTCGGTAGAAGAATTTTTACCGTGCAGGCTCATAGCTCTTTGCCAATCACCCGTGATTTTAACCTTGGCAGAAGCCGTGTAGTGCTTCATGTTGCTTTTAGCGCCAACCCAGTCCGGCATAATCATTAAATTGCCGCCGCCTGCATAGTGGTTGCCGTTTGCTTCAACCGCAACGGTGGCGGTTGTGCCGGCGTCTTGTGTATGATACATTGACCCTGCTGTGTAAGCTGTACCGTCAACTTTCTTTAAGGTTTTGGCGCTGGCAATGGCCGCACCTTCTTCTAAGCTTTCAAAATCGTCATAAATGCGTTTATCGCACATGGTAACGGTTTTGGTTGCCGTGTAATCGGCATTCGCCATTTTAATGGTAAAGCTTGCTGCCGTATTGATGGCGGAGCCATCCAAAATCAAGTCATGGCCGCTGACGGTAATACCGGCCGGTGCACCAACCAGGCTCATGGTTGCGCCGCTTTCGGCCGTTTCCGCCTCGCTTGAAGCGAACAAGTCATACGAAAGCTTGGTGCGGATGCCGGCAGGCGGAGCAATGATGTAGTCATCACCGGTAATGACACCCGTTTGCGGTAAAAGTTCAGTACCGGAAAATAACTCAATATCGTCAATGCAGGCCTCAGAGGTAATCCGGGCAATGTAATTCGCCGCAGTGACAGCAGGGTTCACCTTGTAATTATCGCAAACAACCTGATCGTTTGCCCAAATGGTATAAACGCCGTTATATAGGTCAAGCACCAGCCGCAAATCTGCCCATTGCGTTGCAGCAGGCGCACCGAAAATGGACTTTTCTGTGCCGCCGCCGTTCTCGTCACGGTAAGAGGTCCAATAACCTTCAGTCCGGCGTTTTCTGTAAAAATTAACGATATCGTGACCTTGATCATCAGCAAATTTAAAAATGGTGCACCAGTCCTTCAGCATCATTTTAGCTCTTGCCTTAAAGGTGATGAAACGGGTGTTTTGGCTAACGCCAACCCAGTCCGGACGGATGCTTAATGTCTCCTGGCCTATACATCCGGCAAATTTGCCGCCGTCCGTATCGGTTTCAACATGAGCGGTCGTATTCTGATACATGCCTCCGTCGTACACCGTGTCGTCCAGCTTTTTCAGGGTTCTTCCGCCTACGGTAGCGCCCTGTTCAAAGCTTTCAAAGTCTTCCTGAATCCTTACGTTGCAAATCGTAACCTGTTTTGATTGGCTCACAGCTGCGTTCGCCATGGTAACGGTAAATTTGCCTGCCCGAACGGCAGAACCATCCAGCACAAGCTTGTTGTTTGCAACCGTTACACCTGCCGGGACATCACCGGAGACAGAAAGTGTTGCATCCTCCTGCACTGTGCCGCCCGCGGCATCGTACAAGGTGTAGGTTATGGCCGAACGGACGCCGACAGGCGGCGCAAACAGGTCGCTGTCGCCGACCAAAACGCCTGCTTCGGCTGCCCACACCATGGGGAACATTGTGCAGAGCATTAAAAAAGTTACAAATAATGCTGCCAGTTTTTTCATAGTCTCATTTCCTTTCTTTGAGCTTTCGCTCATTTATTGTATAAAATTTAAAGAACCGCAAAGTTATGTTTGGCAAATCTGAATCGGTCTTGCAAGCGGCTGTAAATCCGCTGTCCAAAGCATCAGCTTCAGGTCTGCCTGTTTGCCCTTGGGGTTTGTATAACTCACACTGACGGGAGCGCTCTGTTTGCCGCCCACCCTCACTTTGGCGGTTTGGGTTTCAAACAGCTTTCCATCCACATAACAAGCCGCCGTAAGCCAAACCTCGGTTTTCTCGGCTGTGAGATTGGAAACCGTGACCGAAGCGGATAGTTCGCTGACGGTTTCTGCGGTTTCATACGGCTTCTCAAGCGCATGTCCGTTCACGGTAACCTGCATAGGCTCTGCCGCCATGCCTACGAAGGTTTCACCCCACTCCGAGAGGGGAACAATTTGCGTCAAAGGATTCACGGCATAAGGCGTTATCACCACCGTAATCGTAGGGTCACTGACGTTTTTTGCCTTTACCGCCAATTTTTTAATACCGGCATTGGAAAATGCAGTTGGTGTGGGTGATAATTTTAAAAGCTCCGCATTTTTAATTTCCAAGGCTGCATCACAATTACTCAGCAGATAAACATACAGCCGCTTGCTGCCGCTTGCAAGAAGTGCGCTCTTTTTATCCGCACTGACGGTTGCCCCTGTGCCTAAGTGCATAAAAGAATACAGTTCGGTAATGCTTTCAGCCTTAACTTCATCCTGAATGATTAGAGTGTTAAAATCATTCAGCATCATAAAACCGCGCTCTGCCTTGGTTGCGCCGGAGGTATCGTAAACATCCGTCATATCAATAATGCCGTAACCGACCCCATCCGTCACCTTATATTCCCGTATTGGGGCAAAGCCCGCGGGATTTTGATCGGGCGCTGTGCTTGGGTTAATAACCAGGCAGTTGTTACCCTCCGCACGGTTGCGGTAATGCTCCCAGCGGCTGGCATAGTCATAGCTGTCGCGGCCCAAATCCCAAAACCAACGGATGTTTTTATAATCATACACAAAGCTGCCGACGTCCAGCTGACCGTGACCGGATTGATTATCGCCGCCCTTAAAGCCCAAATACATCCCGTCGGTACCTTTTTCGTAATCGGTTCGCATCACAAAGCTTTCTGTTGCGCCGCTGTAGTAGCTGTAATTGGGCATGTGGAAATCATCATACCCGTCTGTGTTATATAACAGCATGCTTAAAAAGTTACCGCCGTTTGCCTTCGTGTTCGTATATTGATAGTTCCCGAAGGCAGGATTGTTAAAATACTCCGACAGCCGATAATATGAATGGGAAATTGTTGACGCTACGTTAGTGGCATCCGAAAAATTAAAGGTGCCGCGCGTACCCGTCATCATAATGGGAAAATAGCCCGTAACCGCCATTCCTTCGCCATCCATTAAGCCATAATTACTGCCGCAAACGGCCGAAAGAGCCGTTTCAAAGGGTGAAAAGCAATCCATGGCGTATTGCCAGTAAGCCGTCCCTTCGGGATAAGAGCCGTTGGCATGAAAATCCTGCATGCCGTAACCCAACCCAAAAATCACCCGTTCCAAAACCTCATCGCAAATGGCGGCATAATCATCATTATCGCAAATGGCCAAAGCGCCCATCCCGGCGCCGGAGAGCAAGGATTGACACCAGTTGCCGCCCCCTACCGACCAGTGTGTTTCGCTTCTCAGCTTAGGCAGCACTGCCCGAAAGCCATGAAGCATAATAGCGTTTCTCACTGTTTTTCTTTCTGCTTCATTCCAGTGGTTATACATCCAGTCGTAGGTCATCGCCATACTCCGCATGGTATCACCCACCGAAAGAAACGACCTGCTGTCGGGATTCCATGTGGTTACGTTTTTGGAAAGATTCTCGCAGCTTTGCCAAATCCACGCTTTTAACTCTGCATTGGGCTGCAAATTATACAATAAAGCCGCCCCGGCCACATAATTGGCTGTGGCGCTGCTTGCCACCGTCAGAGGGCCGTTTTTTACATAACCTGCCACCGTGCTTTGCAGCCGTTCAAAGGATTTTTTTAAATAAGGCTCTGTTACCACATCCGCTTTCAGCTGCTCTAATTTATCATGGGCCAACAGCAAACGGGGGTGGGCTTTTGTCATAATGCTCTCCGAAAAAGAACGCTGATTGTTCTTTTTCAAATCGTTTAAAATATAGTTATCCTCCCAAAGAACCTCATCACGGGCAGACTGCGATTTTCTTAGGTACACACCGGAAATCCACAAATCGGTTCGTGTTGACGGGTCTGCCTCCAGCGCCGCAAACGCACCTCCGTCCTCTTTTTGGCTTTGGTTTAAACGGGTGTAAAACGCTACGCCTGTCATGGCATGAAAGCCAACCTGATGTCCGCTTGTTTCCAGTCCCTCATCTTCACCTATTTTAAAAACAAGCTGACGATCGGTATTACCGCCCCAATCCACCTTAAAATAGGTAAAATAATAGTCGTTAGAGCTGTAATTCGGGTTATCAGAGGACAGGTAGACCTGATAAAATCTGTCCGTACTTCGCGCAGAGCGGATATTAAACACAATTTCATCATAATCGGACCAATCGGCAAAACGCGGCCGCCAATAACGGGTACCGTCACTATCCTTATACACAAAGGTTGTCTCCGCTCCCCCTACCAGGCTTTTAGCTTCGTTAAATATCATCACATCTATGTCCGATACTTTTTTGGGAACGGTGCCGGCCGTGCCGCCGCTGTAAGAAGCCGTACAATAAACATATTTATCCTCGCCCGGATTCGGCGCCCAGACTTGAGTGCTGCTTTTTATTCTTTCGTAAGTTCCGTTTAAACTGTCACTTGCATACCAGGTAAAATAAGGTGTTTCTGTTGTTCCGCTTTGGGAGTAGTAAATATAATGCGCAACAAGCGGAGCGCCTACTCCATCGTAACATACATTAAAATCAACAATCCGTGTCGGCAAGGTTTGTTCGCCCAAAGAAACATCGTCAATCTCGGCATTTGCAATTTCTATTTTTTCAATGCGGCTGATGTTTAAAGAGCCCTTCACCATAACCTGGCGGCCACCGCAAAGCACTGTTAGGTTTCCCTCTTTTATGTCGATTAAAAGACTTTCCCAGTCCTTTGTATCCGGTTTAAAATTAACCTGTTGATAATTTTCTCCGTCATAAAGCTTTAGTAAAACATATCCGTCGGAACGGATATTTGCCAAAAGCGAAACACTCTCTGCCGCTTCGGGAGCTGAAAAAACAGCTTTTTTGCCCAAAGCGTCCAGCCAAGCCCCTTTTTCGGAAATGACCGCATCGCCTGCTATATAGCCCGGTCTTGTTCCGGCCTGCAGGCCGGAAAAATCGTACCGAACCAAAACAACGCCGACTGCAAGGGCGTTAATGCTTGTTAACAAAAGATAAAATATGATAAACAGTGCCGAAAAGCGCGTGGTAATTCTCAATTTTCTCACACATTTTCCTCCCGTTCTTTTATCTTAAAGGGAAGGCAATGTGTTACACGCCATACCGCTGATTAAAAAAGCATAGCATGTAACACCCCTTTCTTCCGGCAAGCTTACTTAGACATATATTGATTATATGCCTTCTGCATAATTTCCAGCAATCTGTCCAGCTTCATATTCTTTAAGGTTTGCTGGTACTGAGTAAAATTATCCAAAGATTCTTCACCTTGAATATAACGCATAATCATTTCTTCCGCATAAGAAGTGATATCCAGTTTTAAGGCGGCTATTTCATCCGTATCCTCTAAGCTGTACTCTAAGTTAGGTAACTGATGCTTTAAACCGTTTTCAACATATTTAGACCAGGTGAACAACGCTTCGCGCTGTGCTTCGTAGGGATAGTCCTGAACCAGCCATTCATCGGGCAGCTTAACACCGTAACCCGGTTTACCGCCCGAAGGACGGGCATGAATCGACAGTGCTTCGTAAACGGATAAACCATCGGGATTGTGGGCAATTTCATCGGTGTAAACCGGCATGTCGCCATCCATCGTATAGGTTTCACCCTCAATGCCGAAGTTGGAGAGCATGCCGCCATCCCTTGTATAGAAATAATCTAACCAGCCGGCAATTATCTCGGGATTGCGCGCCTTGGTTGTGATAACCGCCTGCGGAGGTGTAACACGGGCAACGTAAGGTGTGTATTGAGGCTCGGTACCCTTTTTAAGCACAGGGAAGGGAGCCGCCACAATTTTTTTATTGGTTTCGCCGCGGGCTGCCCAAGCGTCTAGGTAAGGTCCTATAGAACCGCCGATAAAGCCGTAAAACGCGCCGGACTGATCATCCAGTACGCGTGCTTGAGAGGCAGCGCCGTTAATGGTAGCAAATTCGGGATCTAACAAACCTTCTTTATACCAACGGTTTAAGGTGGTTAAATAGTCTTTATATGCATTCTGAGCAGGTCCGAACTGAACCTTGCCGTCATCATCAACATAAAACCCTTCACCCACGCCGTAGGCGCAGTTAAAGTGCGGAGAGTCTGCCGCCGTAATGAAATAGCCGGCCTGCAACGTCAAAGGCGCTATTGCGCCCTTTTCGTTTTTAAAGCGGCGAAGTACATTGTCCCATTCATCAATGGTTTCGGGCACTTCCAAGCCCAAATCCTCCAGCCAGTCCTGGCGAAGCATTAAACCGCCGTAAACCTTACCCGTGCCTTTGGGAAGCATACGGGGAAAGCCGTAGTAAGAACCGTCCATGGTGGAGGCCGCCTTGGCAAGCTCCGAATCGTCCTTTAAAATTTTCGCAAAATTGGGAGCGGCCTTGTCCATAATGTCGTTTAACTTAAATGCCACGCCGTCACTCAGCGCCTTGGTGGCGCCGCCCTGGTATTTAGACCAGTCATACTCAATGACATCGGTAAAATCCTTAGATGCCATCATCAGGTTAAATTTCTCGGCGCCCTGACCCGAAGGCGGATGCACGAAGGTTACCTTGATGCCGGTTAATCTCTCCATTTCCTTATACATACTGAGTTCACCCACATTGCTGACTCTTGCTGCGGAAAGCGATGGCATTTCCATCCAATAGGTAAATGCTTTTTCTTCCGGATCTCTCTGATTTTTTTCCTTGTTGCCGCAGCCTGTAAAGCAGCCGCACAGCAAACAAGCAGCCAAAACTCCTGCTACTGCTCTTTTTTTCATTTTCTTTCCTCCTGTAATTTTTGATGTAAATATTTTTAGATCAGGCACAAATTATGGTATCCGAACCCGCTCAAAGCACCGAAAAATCAGCCTTTTCTGTGTTGTCAGTCTTGCCATACGTCAGTATG
>UQYH01000004.1 GCA_900545185.1 uncultured Eubacteriales bacterium
GCACAGGTCAACGGTTGCTTCCGTGTGACCGTTGCGCTCCAACACACCGTTCTTTTTTGCCAGAAGGGGGAACATATACATAGGCCGTTCCCTACAAAATCAGATGCAATTTTATAAAACATCCGCGCGTAACGAAAACAGCCTGTTGTGCAGGCCTAGCGGCCGCGCGGCGGTCACCACCCGGTGAAAAGGTTAGAAAATACACGTACATTAAAAGCTGTGCCGAACGTGAAAGAGGAATACCCGAATAAAAAAGAATATTTATACAACGGGCGCAATCAAAAGGGTTCCCACGAAATGTAAACTGTTTTGTGGGATAAAGGAGGAACAGTGAAGCGGTTGATTGATTTTTGTAAAAAATCAGAATAAGCGAAACTTGTTCCGACGCAGCCGCGCCCCTACGCGATATTGGTGTATGCAAAATAACATTGGTATTTGCAATGCAAACAAAACACCTGTAGAAAGCGACCTGTGTGTCGTTCCGAAAATATAAAGAAACAAACAATACACAACGCCACATACAAAAAAACATTAATTAAGGAAGGAAAAGCAAATGAAAAAGCAGATTTATGTGATTCACGGCCCGAATTTGAACATGCTGGGTGTGCGTGAACCGGATATTTACGGCCGCACCACATTAGATGATATTAACGCCGAAATTGCCGCGCTGGGTGCACAGCTGGGCGCAGAACTGACTTTTTTTCAATCGAACAGCGAGGGCGCTTTAATTGATTTTATTCAAAGCGCGTACCAAAAGGCCGACGGCATTATCATCAACCCCGGCGCGTACACACATTACAGCTATGCCATCCGCGATGCGCTGGCCGCTGTGAGCCTGCCCGTGATTGAAGTGCATCTTTCCGATATTCACAAGCGCGAGGAGTTTCGCCGCATTTCTGTTATTAAGCCCGTGTGCCGCACACAAATCAGCGGCTTGGGTAAGGAAGGGTATTTATTGGCGCTGCGTGAGCTGGTGACCAAATATGTCCGTTAAAACGTTTTGGGAAAGCTGCGTCAGCTTAATGTATCCCGACCGTTGCTTAATGTGCGGCAATGTTTTGGGTCACAGCAAAAGTCAATTTTGTCTTTGCCCCGATTGTGCCAAAAAAAGCATCTTTTTGGACGAAGTGCCCACCTGCCACATTTGCGGTTTGCCGCTGAAGGAGGAGGGTGCGCGGCTTTGCCTCACCTGTCAGACCCATGTGCACGATTTTGACCGCGCCGTGTCCTGCTTTGCGTATAAAGGCAGATCCCGTCAGGCTGTGCTGCGCTATAAGTTCAGCGACCGCCGTGAGCTGTGCCGCCCTTTTGCGGCTTTAATGCTGGCGCGCCTGCAGCCGTTTATTCATAACATGCAATTCGATGTGGTGCTTTGCGCGCCGCTTTCCGCGAATCGTTTTCGTCAGCGCGGCTATAACCAATCCGGCTTGCTGGCAGAACGTATTGCCAAGGCGCTTGATTTGCCGTTTTGGAAGGATGCGTTTGAAAAGCCGGTAGAAACGCCCAAGCAAAGCTCTTTGCACTATGCCGACAGACTGCGCAACGTGCGCCGCGCCTTTCGGCTCTCTGTGCCGCGCAAGGCCATTGAGGGCAAACGTTTTATTTTAATTGATGACATCATCACCACCGGTGCCACGGCCGATGCGCTATCCGGCCTTTTAAAGCACGCCGGCGCCGCTTATGTGCTGGTGGCAACCATCGCCGTAACCGAACATAAGCCGCAGGAGGGCGAAACGGAAGCCGCAAGCGATGAAGCTGCGTCGATAATATTTTAAAAAACAAAACCGTAGGGAACGGCCTGTGTGCCGTTCCTTTTTCTTCGAGTATTCCCTCTTTCACATTTGACAAATTTTTTAATATACGTGATTTTTTTGTTAGGGGGTTCAATAGCAAACCCCCTAGTGAGCATAAGATGCTTAAGCCCCTGTATGGTTTAAACAGGCAAATTTTCAAAAATGCTGCGTTAAAATGCTCGCCCATACCTCGTATGCGCTGCGCTTTTGCCTTGCCTTTTATAAAAATTTTCACTGTTTAAACTCTTCGACCTTATATTTAGCAAAATTATTAGAATTTTCGGTGCGGAGGACGCAGAAAGGCTTTGTGCCTTTCAAGGACGACAAGCAGGAAGGGCAATTATTTTGCAAATATAAGGCATGCATGGGCTTAAGTATCTTATGCTATGCCACACCAAGGGCAAAAAGGCTGAAAATACGAACGCTCCATTTTTGAAAATAAATCGCCGCGCATATTTGGGCACTTAAAGGCGTGTGTTTGCTCTTATATACGTTTGCCCTCAAAATGCGCTAAAATGCCGCAACGTAATGCAAAGAAGGTGGTTTTATTGCGTCATTTTACCATTTATTTTCAAAAATATCACGTGTATTTTCTAACCTTTTCACCCGATGGTGACCGCCGCGCGGACGCTAGGCCTGCACAACAGGCTGTTTCCGTTTCGCGCGGTTATTTTACATTATTATATTTAAAACCCGTAGGGAACAACCTATGTGTTGTTCCTAAAAACATAAAATAAAGACGGAACGGCACACAGGCCGTTCCCTACGAAATTGCCGAAAAATAGAACAAATTTAATGCAACAGGCACAAATAAAAATTCTGCACCCAAACAACAGACCAAGCTTTATCCAATCGTCGGCAGCTGCGGCTCTGTACAAACGCTTTTACCGTTTAAATAGGCCAAAACGCTGCCTTCTTCTATGTCGTGAAAATCCAGCCGATACGCACACAACGCCTGATACCGAAACCCCGCGCGGTGCGGTGCGCCGTATTTCACATCCCCTGCCAGCGGATGCCCGATGTGTGCCAGCTGGACGCGGATTTGGTGCTTGCGTCCCGTTAAAAGCGTAACCTCCACACGGCTTAAATCGCCTTTTTCTTCTAAAACACGATAGGTCAAAACCGCATGCTTGGCGCCCTTTGTGCCGCTCGGCACAACGCTGACGCGGTTTTCGCGTTCGCTGCTTTTCAGCTCGTTCTCAAGCCTGCCGGCCTTTTCTTTAAAATGCCCCTCTGCCAAACAGAGATAGGTTTTTGTCACCGCGCCGCATTTGACGGCTTCGTTCAGTGCGCGCTGTGCCGCGGCGTTTTTTCCCACCAGCACAAGACCGCTCGTGTTGCGATCCAATCGGTTAGACAGCGCCGGTACAAAGCTGTGCTCGCGCGCGGGGTCATATGCGCCGCTTTGCGTTACATATTGCAGCACGGCCGCCAAAAGCGAATCCGCACCGTCGTGCGCCGTCTGCCCGACGGGCTTACAAACAACCAGCACGTTTTCATCTTCGTAAGCAACCGAGACAGCCGCCGCCTGAGCATCCTTTGACGGCACAGTGCGCCGCCCGGTAAAAAATTCATCGTTAATATATAAGTTCAGCTCGTCACCCGTGTGCAGAATATCCTGCGCCGCAAGCGCCTTTTTGCCCAGCTTGACGCGTTTTTTGCGCAGCGCCTTATATAAAAGGCTTTTGGGCATATCCGGCAGGAATTTACCCAAAAATTTATCCACGCGCTGGCCGCTGTCGTTTTCGTTAATGATAATTGTTTTCATAGCTCACTCCATTACTATGCCTACATCAGCGGCGCAAACAAACGGAACATGCGCTGCACCAGCCGCTTGCACACATTGGTTTTGCAGTCCTTTTCCGTCACAAGACCGCATCTTTCCAGGGTTTTCATAAAATCCTCCCGAATTTCCGTCACGGCCGGGCTGTCAAACAGCCACGCACCGCATTCAAAGTGCAAATACAGGCTGCGGCAATCAAAATTAATCGTGCCGACCGTCGCGATACGATCATCCGAAACCAGCACCTTAGAATGGATAAAGCCCGGCGTATATTCATAAATTTTAACGCCCCCGGCCAACAGATCGGGATAAAAAGAGCGTGTTGTCATATGCACGTACCATTTATCCGGCACGTGCGGCGTCACAATCCGTACATCCACGCCGTTTTTGGCCGCACGGATTAAGGCTGCCAGCATCACATCATCAATAATTAAATACGGCGTTTGAATGTACACATAGTCCTGTGCGCCGTTAATTAAATTCATATAAACCCGTTCGCCCACATCTTCATCGTCAATCGGGCTGTCGCAATACGGGATGATAAAACCCTTCGTCAGGGGCTGCGGATCCTCTGCCGCCACGATATAATCGGCAAAATTCTCTTTTTCGCCCGTCAGCGTCTGCCACATTTCCAAAAACATCAGCGTATAGCTGTTTACGGCCGCGCCGCTCACCATCACAGAGGCATCCTTCCAGTGTCCGTGCTTTGCATAGGCGTTAATATATTCATCGGCCAGATTAATACCGCCCGTAAACGCGAATTTACCGTCTATCACCGCAATTTTCCGATGGTCTCGGTTGTTTTGCAGCGTACTTAAAACGGGACGGAACTTGTTAAACACCACACAGCGAATCCCGCGCGCCGAAAGCGTTTTTTGATAATCGATCGGCAGCAGCATAAAACAGCCCATATCATCGTAAATCACACGGACATCCACACCATTTTTGGCCTTTTCGGTTAAAATATCCAAAATATCGTTCCAAAACTTACCCTCTTGAATAATAAAATATTCCAAAAAAATAAACCGTTCCGCCTGCCCAAGCGCCCAAATCAGCTTTTCATATTTTTTCTCGCCGGGCGAAAGATAGCTTGTCCCATTGTCGGCATAGGCGCAGCATCCGCAGGTTTGCGTTAAATAATAGCTTTGCCGCGCATAGTCCGGCGCGGCCTCCTCCATGGCAAGCAAAACGGTCTTATCCTGCTGCAAAAGCGGCTTGGACGCCTCATTTGCCTCCGCCAGCCGCCGTTTAAAGGACGTGGTAAAGCCCTGCCATTTCACCAAAAGATACAAAAGTCCGCCAAAGAGCGGAAAGGACAAAATGGTGACGGACCATAAAAGCTTAGACGAGCTGCGGCTGCCCGTACTGATGACATACAACACCACCACCAGGCTCATCACATATAAAAAATAATACAAGCCCTTGTAGGTGCGGCTGGAGCTGTATACCATATACACCATTAAGGCCGCCTGCAAAACCAACATGAAAATAACGGCCACACGCCGCCGAAACAACATTCTGACCCACTTTTTTTGCATGTTTGCTTCCCCCCGTATTTCTCTTTTGTTCGGTATCGGGCGCTCGCCCCATATGCCCTGGGTATTAGGGAATCGACCCTATATGTCTAATGTCTACTCCTCTGTCGTGCCTTCCTCTGCCGCCGTTTCCGCTTCGGCCGCCTGTGCTCTCTTTTTTTCGATCTGCTTGTTATACCGGCGATATAAAATAAAGGAAAAACACGTGAGCAGCACCGTCAGCACCACACTCAGCATAAATTCCGCCGACCGCGGATTGGTTACGTTTGCACCCAAAAAGGTAATAATCAGCATGCTGGGCATCATGCCGAGCAGCGAGCCAAGCAGATAGCTTTTAAACGGCAGCTTGGACGACCCCATCATCATGCTGGTTAAATCGGCCGAAAAAATGCCGATTAACCGAATCATATAAATCATAAAAAAATTGTGCCGATCTTTATAATCGGCAAAGCCGCGCGCCTTAGGGTACTTTTCCAAAATGTACCGATGCAGATCCTGCCCGGCCAAACGCCCCAGCGCGTAGGGAACGGTCAGTTCTGCTATAAGCCCCAGCGTGTTAACGGCGGCCGCAATGGCAACATTGGGAAACAGCGTACCCACCGCAATATACAAAACCGGCACAGGCAGCACAACCGTCATGGATTTAACGGCATACAGCCCCATAACGACCAAAATGCCCGTCAGCAAATTTTTATGAATAAATTCGTCCAGCTTATCCATTTGTACATGCTGATAGATAATAAACGCCACAGCAATCAGCGCCAGCACAAAAATAAGCGGCAAAATCTTCATGGCCTTTACCATAAAGCCCGTAAATTGTTTTTGTTGCTCTTCCTTCATGAAACGCCCTCCGTATATCACCGTATCGGGTTCAACTTCTAAACAAACTCGCAAAACACGCTGTTTGAAACATCAATACCGCGGCCGGTTAGCCGCAGTCTGTCGCCCTCTTTCTCTAAAAGCCCCAAGCGCAGCAGCTTTTCGATCTGCCTTCCGTAAACCGCGTCAAGCTCTGTGCCGAAGGCCTTTGCAAATGCGGCCGAACTGATGCCCTCACGCGTCATGCGCAGACCCAAAAACATAAATTCACTCATTGCATCCGCAGGGGAAATGACCTCTCCGCTGCGCTCTTTTGCGCCGTACACGACCGCATAGTACGCCTCCGTCTGCGGCGGATTTTCAAACCGCCGATTCTCCCAAAAGGAGTGCGCCGCCGCACCCAATCCGATATAAGGCACGCGCCGCCAATATTTTGTATTGTGGCGCGCCTCGCGGCCCGGCCGCGCAAAGTTCGATATTTCATAGCGTGCAAGACCGTTTTTGTCTAAAAATTCACAAATTTGTGTATAAAATGCCCTGTCGGTATCCTCGTCCGGCAGAGGCATTTGACCCTCTTTGACCAAGCGGCCGAAGGGCGTGTTTTCGCATATCGTCAGACTGTAGCACGAAATGTGCGAAATCGGCAGACTGACAGCCGTTTCTAAGCTTTTTTGCAGGCTTTTTTGCGTTTGACGGGGAATGGAAAACATTAGATCCAGGCTGAGATTGAAAATCCCTGCCGTATATGCGGCCCGAACGGCCGCTTCGGCCTCCTTGGCCGAATGGATTCGTCCCAACGCCGAAAGCTCATCATCGCAAAAGGACTGCACACCCAGGCTCAGCCGATTGACACCGGCCGCAGCCAGCGCGGCAAAATAGGCTTCGTCTGCCGTACCGGGATTGGCCTCAACCGTAATTTCGGCCTGCGGCGCAACGGTAAAAATATCAAAAAGGCCTGCCAGCAGCCGCACAAGCTGCCCTGGCGGGAGCGCCGTAGGCGTACCGCCGCCGATATATATACTATCAACCGCCGTACCGCGATAGGCCGCAGCCTCACGCAAAACGGCATCTGTATAGCGCGGCGCTTCCGCCGTCCGATTTTCATATGAAACAAAGTCACAGTAGGCACATTTTTTCACACAAAAGGGAATATGCACATACACACCCGATTTATTCATCCAGCTTTAAAACGGACATAAACGCCTCCTGCGGCACCTCTACGCTGCCGACCTGACGCATCCGTTTTTTGCCCTCCTTTTGCTTTTCCAAAAGCTTTTTCTTACGGGTAATATCACCGCCGTAGCACTTGGCCAAAACGTCTTTGCGCATGGCTTTAACCGTTTCGCGCGCAATAATTTTGTTACCCACCGCCGCCTGAATGGGTATTTCAAACAGCTGCCGCGGAATCGAGGCCTTCAGCTTTTCGGCAATTTTGCGGCCGCGTGCATAGGCCTTTGTGCTGTGCACAATAAACGAAAGTGCGTCCACCACATCGCCGTTTAACAAAATATCCAGCTTGACCAAATCAGACTGTACATAGCCCGAAAGCTCGTAATCAAAGCTGGCATAGCCGCGCGTACGGGATTTTAACGCGTCAAAAAAGTCATAAATAATTTCGTTCAGCGGCAAATCATAATGCAGCTGCGCGCGGTCTGTGTCGATATATGTCATGTTATGATATGTGCCGCGCCGATCCTGGCACAGCTCCATCACGCTGCCCACAAATTCGGTTGGGGTCATAATATCGGCCTTCACCATCGGCTCTTCCATATATAATATTTCGCTGCCGTTCGGCATATTCGTGGGATTTGAAATGGAAAGCAGCTCGCCGTTTGTCTTTTTCACGCGGTACACAACGCTGGGCGCGGTTGTTACCAAATCCAGGTTATATTCACGCTCCAGCCGCTCCTGAATAATTTCCATATGCAAAAGCCCCAAAAAGCCGCAGCGAAAACCAAAGCCCAAGGCTACCGAGGTTTCCGGCTCAAACGAAAGGGATGCGTCATTTAACTGCAATTTGGAAAGTGCGTCACGCAAATCGTCATACCGTGCGCCGTCTGCCGGGTAAATACCGCAGAACACCATGGGCTGTACCTGCTTGTAGCCAGGCAGCGGCTCACTTGCGGGGCGGTCGGCCAATGTCACCGTGTCACCCACGCGCGTATCGGATACATTTTTAATGGAAGCCGTTAAATAGCCAACCTCACCGGCCGAAAGCGAATCACTCTTTAAAAAGCCGTTGGGATGCAGATAGCCAAGCTCCACCACCTCAAACTGCTTGCCCGTAGCCATCAGCCGAATGGTATCGCCGGTTTTCAGCGTACCGTCCATCACACGGAAATAGATAATAACACCCTTATAGGGGTCGTATACACTGTCAAAAATCAGCGCGGTAAGCGGCGCCGAAGGGTCGCCGGACGGCGGCGGAATCAGCTTCACAATCTGCTCCAGCACGTCATCAATGCCAATGCCGTTTTTGGCCGAAATCAGCGGCGCTTCATCGGCCGGAATCCCGATGATGTTTTCAATTTCTTCCTTCACAACCTCCGGCTGTGCGGCCGGCAGGTCAATTTTGTTAATTACGGGCATAATCTCTAAATTATGATCCAGCGCAAGATAGGTATTGGCCAGCGTTTGCGCCTCTATGCCCTGCGCGGCGTCTACAATTAAAAGCGCGCCCTCACAGGCCGCCAGGCTGCGCGATACTTCGTAATTAAAGTCCACATGGCCGGGCGTATCAATCAGGTTCAGCACATATGTCTCCCCGTCCGATGCCTTATAGCGCAGGCGAACGGCACGCGCCTTAATGGTAATGCCGCGCTCGCGCTCCAAATCCATATTGTCCAGTATCTGCGCTTCCATTTCACGCTCGGTCAGCACACCCGTTTTTTCCAAAAGACGGTCGGCCAGCGTGGATTTACCGTGGTCAATATGCGCAATAATCGAAAAATTTCTGATATATTTCTGATCTACCATTCTGTTTCCTCTATCCTCCTACAGTGCAGCAATCATGCCGCTGACCAAAACCGTAAAGTTTTCGATTGAGGTTTTGGTAAAGTCAAGATGTTTAATGCCGCCTGCCAGCCCTGCCGCCATATTCACACAAAACGACAGGCCGAAAATATCCATCCCGGCGTGTGCCGCGGTCAGCACCTCCGGCACGGTGGACATGCCCACCGCGTCCGCGCCCAAAACCGAAAGCATGCGAATTTCGGCCGGGGTCTCGTAGCTGGGGCCGGGCATATAGGCATATACGCCCTCTTTTAAATCGATGCCTGCCTCGTCCGCCACCTGCCGCGCCAGTGTGCGCAGGCTTTTTGTGTAAGCGTCCGTCATATCGTTAAACCGCGGACCGAACGCATCAATATTGGCGCCGCGCAGCGGCGAATCGTTAAAAAATTTAATATGGTCGGTAATCATCATCAGGTCACCGACGGCAAAATCGGGACGAATCGCGCCGGAGGCATTGGTCACAAACAGCGTTGTAATGCCCAACAGCTTTAAAACGCGGATGGGAAACACCACCTGCTCCATGGAATACCCCTCGTAATAATGAATCCGTCCCTGCAAAATCAACACATATTTATCACCGAGATACCCGGCAATCAGCTGTCCCTTGTGATAGGGCGCGGTGCTGACGGGGAAACCCGGAATATCGCCGTAGGGAATGACCACGGCGTTTTGCAGCTGCGCGGCAAAGCCACCCAAGCCCGTACCCAAAATCAGCGCAATTTCGGGGTCGCCGCAAATCCGTTCGTTAATATATTCCGCCGCGCGGGAGAGTTGTGCCATATCCATCCGTTTTACCTGCCTTTCCCAAGCGTTAAACCGCTATCATCTTTTATTTAAAATACGCCACGCCGGAAGCAAAAATCTTTTGATCCTGCTCGCCGTAAATATTTTTCGCCACATTGTCACCACGGCGCTCCGAGTGTGCCATTTTACCCAAAATACGGCCGTCGGGGCTTGTAATGCCCTCAATGGCATAAACCGATGCATTGGGGTTAAAGGCCGTTTCATAGGTCGGCTTGCCCGAAAGATCCACATACTGTGTGGCAATCTGGCCGCCCTCTGTCAAGCGGCGCAGCCACGCTTCGTTAGCCACAAACCGTCCCTCCCCGTGGGATACGGGCACCGCATGGATGTCTCCCACCCGTACGCCCGAAAGCCAGGGCGAAAGGCAGGAAGCCACACGCGTATATACCATTTGCGAAACATGGCGGCCGATGGCGTTATAGGTTAAGGTCGGCGAATCGTCCGTCAGGTCGCAAATTTTACCGTAGGGCAAAAGACCCAGCTTAACAAGCGCCTGAAAACCGTTGCAAATACCCAGCATTAAGCCGTCACGCTGCTCTAAAAGCTCTGTCACCGCATTGCGGATGGACGGATTGCGCAGCACCGTGGCGATAAACTTACCCGAACCCTCCGGCTCGTCACCGGCCGAAAAGCCGCCGGGCAGCATAATCATCTGGCTGTTTTGAATCCGCTTTGTCATCTCGGCCGCCGATTCGATAATATCGGCCGGGGTGAGATTTTTCAAAACAAATACGTCACAGTCCGCACCGGCATCGGTAAAGGCCTTTTCGGTGTCATATTCACAGTTTGTCCCGGGGAACACAGGAATAAACACGCGCGGCCGCGCAACCTTGTGCTTTGCCACCGTCGGGCAGTTTGCAATGCCGCTCACGGCCGGGATTGTGCCGCTGCCGCCCTCTGCCTTTGTGGGGAATACACCTTCAAGCGGCGCGCGCCAAGCCGAAAGCAGCTCCGAAAGGGCAAGGTGCACCGTGCCGATGGTAACAGCCGCTTCCGCACAGGTTGTACCGATACATTCGGCAAACTCAAGCGTCAAATCCGGCTCTGTTTCCAGCAGAATTGCGCCGGGGTTCGCCGTAAAGAGCCGCTCCGTCTGCGATTCGCATAAGCTGACACCGATTCCGTTACCGGCTGCCATTTTGGTAACAGCCGCCGCCAAGCCGCCCTCTCCGATGGTGTAAGAGGCGCGCACACTGCCGGATTGAATCAGGTGATATATGCTGTCATATTTTTCTTTTAAATCTTCAAAATCGGGCAGACCGTCCGCCGTGCGTTTCGGCTCTGCCAGCCACAGTCTGCTGCCCGTGTTCTTCAGCGCACCGCTGACTACGGTGCCAGCCAGGGTCGGGCAAACCGCAAACGATACCAGCGTAGGCGGCACGTCCAAATCGTTAAACGAGCCGGACATAGAATCCTTACCGCCGATGGCGGCAATGCCCAGCGCCGTCTGCGCCCGATAAGCACCCAAAAGCGCCGCAAAGGGCTGTCCCCAGCGCGCAGGGTCGCTGCCGGGACGTGCAAAATATTCCTGAAAGGTCAAATACACCTCACGGCGGTCACCGCCGGCCGCCACAATTTTGGCAAGAGAATCCACAACGGCATAAATTGCGCCATCAAACGGACTTTCTTTGGAAAGCCGCGGCTGATAGCCAAAGCTCATCAGCGTGGCCGCGTCTGTCTTGCCCTGTGTGGGCAGCTTGGCCGCCATACAAATTTCGGGCGTTAACTGGTGCTTGCCGCCAAAGGGCATCAAAACCGTGCCGCTGCCGATCGAAGCGTCAAACCGTTCGGCCAGACCCTTTTGCGAGCACACGTTTAAATCACCGAGTACCGAAAGCCACTTTTCTTTTATGTCGGCTGTCGGCTCATTTTCAAAATAGTGCAGTGTCTCCGGCGCCAAAACCGCAACATCGGTGTGCTTCATCGCGCCGTTTGTATTTAAAAATTCACGGGATATATCACAAATCAAGCGGCCGCGCCATTGCATTTTCAGCCGCGCTTCCTCTGTTACCACCGCCACACGGGTAGCCTCTAAGTTTTCCTCCTTTGCCAGAGCAAAAAAGGCTGCTTCATCCTCCGGCGCAATCACAACGGCCATACGCTCCTGCGATTCGCTGATGGCCAGCTCCGTGCCGTCTAAGCCTTCATATTTTTTGGGTACCTTGTCAAGATCAATAAAAAGTCCGTCCGCCAGCTCACCCACGGCAACAGAAACACCGCCCGCGCCAAAATCGTTACAACGCTTAATCAGGCGCGCCGCAGCCTCTTTTCGAAACAGTCTTTGCAGCTTGCGCTCCACCGGTGCGTTACCCTTTTGCACCTCGGCGCCGCAGCTTTCCAGCGAATGGTCGTTGTGCGCCTTAGAGGAGCCTGTCGCACCGCCGCAGCCGTCACGACCCGTACGGCCGCCCAGCAAAATAATCAGGTCGTTCGGTTCGGGACGCTTGCGCACCACGTTCTTTTTGGGTGCGGCCGCAATCACGGCGCCGATTTCCATACGCTTGGCCACATAGCCTTCATCATAAATTTCCGTTACCTGCCCCGTCGCAAGGCCGATTTGGTTCCCGTACGAGCTGTACCCGGCTGCCGCCCCGGTGGTAATTTTCCGCTGCATCAGCTTGCCGGGCAGCGTTTGGCTCAGCGTTTTGCGCGGATCGCCCGACCCGGTTACGCGCATGGCCTGATATACGTACGAACGCCCCGAAAGCGGATCGCGAATCGCGCCGCCCAGGCAGGTTGCCGCACCGCCGAAGGGCTCAATCTCCGTCGGATGGTTGTGCGTTTCGTTTTTAAACATAACAAGCCACGGCTCTGTTTGGCCGTCAATCGTTACGTCTACCTCAATGCTGCAGGCGTTAATCTCCTCCGATTCGTCCAGCCGCGTAAGATAGCCTTCTTTTTTCAATTGCTTGGCCGCAATGGTGGCCAAATCCATCAAGCACAGGGTTTTGTGCTTGGTTTGATACAAAACGCGCCGCGCTTCTTTATAATCGGCCAGCGCCTTGTGCACGCGCTGCGGCGCGGCAGAAAGGTCAATGCTTTCAATTTCGGTCGAAAACGTGGTATGACGGCAATGGTCAGACCAATAGGTATCAATCATGCGCAGCTCCGTCAGGCTGGGATCGCGCTGCTCGTCCTTTTTAAAATAGTCGCGGCAAAAACGCAAATCGTCCGCATCCATGGCAAAGCCGTATTGGCCGATTAAGTCCAAAAGCGCCGCATCATCCATTTGGGTAAAGCCCGTAACCGTCGGCACATCCGGCGGCACAACCGCCTCCTGCTCTAAGCTTTCCGGCTTCTCGGCCGATACCTCATGCGCCTCTACGGGGTTAATGTAATATTTTTTAACGGCGGCAAAGTCCGCGTCCGAGATAGTGCCCTCCAGCACAATCACACGTGCGGCCTGTACCTTCGGCCGTTCCCTTTGCGTTAAAAGCTGCACACATTCGGCAGCCGAATCGGCGCGCTGGTCATATTGACCGGGCAGCAGCGCCACGGTAAAGGTGCGGCAGCCTTCTGTCGGCGGCATCACCTCGTCATACACGGTGTCCACCGGCGGTTCGCTGAAAATAGTGGTACGGGCAGCGGCAAATGCCTCATCCGAAACACCCTGCACATCATAACGCTGCAAAATCCGCACCCCGGTTAACCCGGCCGGGTTCAGATTTTCTTTTAAATCACTGAAAAGGTGTGCAGCCTCAACGCGAAAGCCGCTTTTTTTCTCCACAAAAATTCTTCTGACAGTGTTCATAATTCGCTCCTTACCTCTATTTTTCGTCTATACTGCTTGCAAAAACCAAAAACATCTCTGCTTTGCAAATGCATCTTGCTTTGTGTGCGCCGATGCAGGCAAACACATCAGCACCCCTAAAAAGAACCGCAAAAAGCGGCCTGTGTGCCGTTCCGCTTTTTGGCTGTGTTTGCTTTTTCATCAAACAATCGTCTGTCTGCTTTTCGTCTTGCCGTCTTACCGGTTAATACATTCCACACTATTGTATCATATTTCGTCCGATTCTGCAAGAAAAAAGCCGTTATTTTCTGCAATTTGCAAGATCGGCCTCCGTCAGCTCAATCACCTGCATGCCGTCCGCCTTGGGGTCATCCCCTTTTATAACGGGCTTTATGTATTGCGGCGCCAAACTCTGCATACGCGCACGGACAGCCCCCGTCAGCGCCCAGTCCGAATCGAACACGCTTTTAACGTGGTCTTTATAAAATGCGTTCTGCTCCGTCGTAATCTCTTCGGGGATGATGACGCAGGTAAAATGCTCACCCTTTTTCGAGCCTTCGTCCATCCGCTCTATCACCGTATCCAAAAGCGCTTCATCCTGCATGTGCACACGGCGATAGGTGTTGTATTCATTCACCGTAGCCGTCATCAGCACAAAGGCCGCCAAAAACAGCACAATCTGCCTTGCATAGCCGCGCAGCAGGCCAAACAGCGGTTCTGCCATCAGCGCCAGACCGATAATAGAAACAAACAGGCTTCGCTCCGTCAACCACACAGGGTCTGTCAACACATTGGGTACAAGCGGCGCAAAAAACAAAATCAGGCCGCCGATTAAAAACAGCCAAACGCGCGCGGCCGTCCATCGCGTGCGCTTGTCTGCAAAAACGGCAATGCAAGCACTTGTGCAAAGCACCAGCAGCAAAATGAAAATGCCCCATACACCGTTTGCAAACAACAGCTTCACACCCAGCACACAGCCGCGGACGGTTGATGCGTAAAACAGCGAAAACACCTCTAAAAGCTGCCGCAAAAGCTCCACGACGCGTCCCGGCAAAGCCGAAAGCGCCAGTCCGCCCGAAGCACGGCTGCCCTGCAAGCCCAGTGCGGCAAAGACCTTATAGTAAACAAACATAAGCCCAATATTGACCGCTGAAACCGCAGGCACAAACAGCAGCACGGGTTTTCGGTTTTCGTAAAAGCTCAGCAAAAACAAAAGGCAGGCCGCCGCCGCAGAAAATACCGATACCGATTCATAAAATCCGCACGAGATAAGCTGAAAAACACAAAACAGCAAAAAGCGGCCAAGGCTTTGCTTTTCCTGTAAAAATCCGCTTAAAAAGTAAAGAGAGCAGGCGGCAAAAAACGTACCCGTCACCAAACGGGACGAGGCCGAAAGCCAAAAACGACCCTCCATGCCCAGCGGCAGCAGCATAAAAATAAGCGCAAACAGCGGACTGAGCCGCACCCTCCATCGCGCCAGGGCCTTGCAAAACAGCACGGCCGATGCCACCTGCATGGCCGTTATAAGAAGCACCGCCAGCCACATAAACGGCCACATCCGCCCCCAAAAGGCCGGATCCAAAAGGCTGGCAATCGGCCGCGTGGAAAGCGTGCCGATGGTGATGTAAATGTGGTGCAAATCGTGATGCGCAGGGTAGCACCAATATTGAATATAATCGTCCAAAATGGGAAAATATCGGAATCCGTATAAAAGATACGGCAAAAATGCCGCAGCCGCCAAGGAGAGCAAAAGCGCCGTTTCGCGCTTGATTTTACGCATTGTCAACATCCTTCCTTCGGGGCCGCGCTTCTGCCGCGCCGCCCCGTTAAACCGTGCTTATGTTATACTGTTTTATTGTACCATTTTTTTCCGCACAAGTCAACAAGGCGCAGTCACGTTCAAAACAAAAAATAAGCCTTCCCCTCAAGGGGAAGCTGGCGCGAAGCGACTGATGAGGTGTAGCGCACAACGTGCGCGTTATATAAAATAACATTGGTTTAGACGGAAACTGCGTTTCCTACACCTCATCCGTCACCTTACGGTGACACCTTTCCCTCAAGGGGAAGGCTTAAAAATAACACCATTTCACCTGTCGGTTCGGTCGGTGCTGAATGCTTGCCACCGGCAAGCAGCACCCCTCAAGGGGAAGGCTCTATCGGCACAAAAAAAGGTTTCCGCAAAACCTGTCGGGTTTAGCGGAATCCCTTTGAGGCGCCCGTTGTATCATTTTAATCCTTTTACATATCCTTGCACAATTCACATCCCTCGCAATAGCTTAAGCTGCCCTCAAACACCTGCGCAATGGTGCCGAACAGTTCGTGGTTGTGTATGGCCTTGCGGTTGTGCACCACAATTTTCTGCGGCGCCAGGGTGATTAAAACACTGATTAACAAATCGTCATAGGCTTCCTCCGTCAGCATCAGTTCCCCTTCCAAAAAATCCGCAAAGCAGCGCGCGGTAATATCCCGTCCGTCCGCGTCCATCAACACATAGCCGCCGCCCGACCGCACCGCCACATGCACCAGCGGCGGCCGCTTTTCCTGAATATTCACAAAATATTTTAACAGCTCCACAAATTCCTCATATTCCTTGCGCGTCACATATTCTTCCACAAGACGCTGCGCCAGCTCCTCCAAAAGGGCTTCGTATTCCTTTAACCGAAAGGCCACAAAGCCGTCAATGCGCATGGTGGTATCCTCTTTCAAATAGTCGTACATACTCAGCAAAACAGCCTGCTTGCGCGCCGTATACCCCAAAATCGGGTCGTCCATAAAACGGGGCGCGTCCTTTAATACCTCGCGCCGCGCCGCTGCCGATAAATCACCGCAGTTTTCATCCAAAATTCGTTTTAACAGCCGATTTTCGTATCGGTCTATAATGTATTCGGCCACAACATTTAAATACTGATCCAGGGCATATACGTCGTCTGCCGGTTCAAAGGCTATATAGGTAATGGCTTCCTCGTTTTCGTCCTTGGTGACAGAAATGGGGAACGCACATTCGGGATGGTTATACAGCCGCGTTTGAATCAGGCTGGCATCGCCGCTCAGTCCCAGTGTAATACGGTCAAACACTTATTTTTCACTCCCTCCGGAAAACATGGCATTGGGCAGGCAGGACGTTTCTCCCTATGCCCGAATACCTGTATTGTTGCCGGATTGGTGGATTTTATACGGAAAATGAAGATTTTACCATAAGAATTGTGCCCACATCCGTCAGCGGCCGATGCGGCACATCACACACACTAAAGCCGCGCGCGGTAATAAAGCTGCGGATGGCGTCACCATTCGGGTGCAGGCGCAAATCGCCGAAAAAGCCGACCGTACGCGCATCCAAAAGTCCCGACGCACCGCCGATAAAGCCATAGTCGTACCCCGGAAGGCAAATATGCCCCGGCTCAATCTGCAAAACCGAAAGGCCGCAAGCTGCCGCCGCACGGGCAATGGATGGGTCGGCCGTGATGACGCTGTCGGCAAAGGCCAGCGCCGAGCAGCGCGCATAGCCCTGCGCCACATGATGCCGCACAATTCCCCGTTTCTCCAACAAATCCACAATTTGCGGCTCTGCCCCTGCCCATTTGGCAAAGGCAAAGCCGCCGGCATTTAATACATTATATGCAACGTTTTCGGGATAGTCCCGTCCCGGTGTGATTTTCCCTTGTACCAAAGTAACGCCAAAAGTCGACAAAAGCCGCCGATAGGCCTCATAAACGGGCGGCGCGCAAATCACGGTGTTCTCTGCGTCCGCGTAAAGCGCCATGTCGGGATGGCAAGACTCCGGCTCGGCAAGAGTCTTGCACGGCACCGAGGGCACAAACGTACCGAAGCGGCCAAAGGCCTCGCGCAGCGCTTCAATATAACGGCAATCGGCAACAAAAATCGCTTGGTTCATTCAAAAACATTCCTTTACACTCTTGTATTTATCTGCATAAACCAGTATAATATAGGTAAAAGAAAATGTCAACGAAAGGATGACGAATACCATGACATATGTTTTTTTAGCCGATGGCTTTGAAGAGATCGAGGCGCTCTCCGTTGTCGATATTCTGCGCCGCTGCAAGCTGCCCGTTTCCACCGTTTCCGTTATGGGGCGGCCGCTTGTCACGGGGTCGCACGGTATTCCCGTTACGGCCGATTGTCTGCTCGATGAGGTCAGCTTGGCCGATGCCGATGCGCTGGTGCTGCCGGGCGGTCTGCCGGGTGCGGATCATTTGCAGGCATCTAAGCCTTTGGCCGCGCTTTTAAAAGCGGCCGATGCCGAAGGGAAAATTGTGGCCGCCATTTGTGCCGCGCCCAAGGTGCTCGGCGCATTGGGGCTGACAAACGGCAGACGCGCCACGTGTTATCCCGGCTGCGAAGCTGCGCTGACGGGCGCTGTTTTCTGCACCGACCGTGTGGTACGCGACGGCAACCTGATTACCTCTCGCGGTGCCGGTACGGCCGCCGATTTTGCATTTGCACTGGCCGACGCGCTGGGAAAGGACGCAGCCCCCGTCCGCGAAAGTATGCTGTATTAGCGTGCCGGATATAGCGGCACGCCTTACGCGAAATCTCTCTGACAACGCCCCGGTACTTTCTTGTAACTGTCAAGAATACATCTTTTTGATTGTATTTAAACAAGCCCTGCAAAAATCTATTGATAATCGGGGCAAAAACAAGTATAATGTATATATCTGCTAATATCCGAAAATCGGCACGGCAGAGCATTTGGGCACGGCGCAAAAACGCTTGCTGCCCGTGAAAATAATTTTTAACATATTTTGGAGGTGCACACATGCTTATTGCATTTGCAGAAGGAGAAGCGGCAGCCGCCGCAACAGCAGCAGCCGGCGCCGCAGGTACGGCCGGTGCGGAAGCAGCAGGCCCGATGGCGCTGATAACGTCACTTTTACCGATGGTTCTTTTAATCGCTGTATTTTATTTTATTTTAATCAGACCGCAGCGGAAAAAGGACAAGGAAAACAAAGAAATGCTGGCAAACCTGAAGGTGGGCGATAACATCACCACCATCGGCGGTATTGTCGGCACAATCACAAAGATTAAGGATGAAAAAATTGTGATTGAAACCGGTACCAAAACCGAAAAACAGCCGATGACGCTGGAACGCTGGGCTGTTCGCGATGTGGAAAAGAAGCTTTCTGCCGATTAAGACAGAAAACCGCCCTGTGTCATAAATCCCCCCTGCCCGACATAGATTGTATTAAACATGCAGTTGCGGCACGATTGTTTGTGCCAAAAAATCGGGAGGGAATGTATATGAACCATGATAGCTATAATCAGGTAAAAGAAACCGGCTTTTTAAAAAACACGCTGCCCGGCCTTATTAAGGCGCTTTTGCTCGCCCTGGGGGTCACGGCAGCTGTGTTTTTAATTGCCGCACTTTTACTGACCTACACCTCTTTATCAGAGGGGACTGTTCCATTTATTGCCATTGCGGCAGCCGTGCTCGGCGTTTTGCTTGGCGGTGCGGCCTTTGCCAAGGTTTCCGGCCGCAGGGGCTATTTAAGCGGCGCTGCAGTGGGGCTGTTCTATGCCCTGGTGCTTTACGTGGCGGCATGTGCCGTCTCCGGCAGCGCATCGGCCTGCGGTGCATACATATTCATTTTGGCCGCAATCGGCCTGTTCGGCGGCGCGTTCGGCGGTATTTTGGGGGTTAACACAGGCGCACGGCGGCGATAAAAGCCGAAAACAAATGGTGCAAAAGAGGCTGCCGATGACAGCCTCTTTTTATCGTATAACCGTTTAACGAATGCTTGTAAAAGAGAGAAAATACAGAGCGGCACACAGGTTGTTCCCTAAAAGCTTCCATGCGCATCGGTAGGGAACGACCTGCGTGTCGTTCCGCTTTGCCGCATGCAATATGCGAAAGCTACAACCATTTTGATACGGCCTGACCCATCTGACACAAATATTTTATATTTTGCAATTGCCTGTCTTGCCATTGAAACTAAGGAGAAATGCATATGCTTCCCGGAGAAAAAAAGACTGTAACAATCGAATCTGTCGCCGTTGGCGGAGACGGTGTCGGCCGCATAGACGGCATGGCCGTTTTTGTGCCGCAAACCTGCCGCGGCGATATGGCCGAAATTGAGCTGACCCGCGTAAAATCCGGCTGTGCCTACGGCCGCGTTGTGCAAATTGTAACCCCCTCGCCCCATCGGCGTGAGGGATTTTGCCCCCAAAGCACCACGTGCGGCGGCTGCAATTTTGCGCATATGCAGTACGCGGAGCAGCTTGCCGTTAAGCGGCAGATTGTGACCGATGCGCTGCAGCGTATCGGCGGTTTTACGGGCTTCGAAGCCGAGCCGACGCTCGCCGCACCGCGCCCCGAACGCTATCGCAACAAAATGGTCTTTCCGCTGGGAAAGGATGCCAAGGGACGCATTGCAGGCGGCTTTTACGCTCCCGGCAGTCATCGGCTTGTGCCGCTGACCGATTGCCGCCAGGGCGACCGCGCAGCTGCCTTATGGCTGGCCGCCGTTGTGGATTTTTTAAACGAGCAGCATATTTCCGTCTACGATGAAGGCACGCATCGCGGCTTGGCGCGCCGCCTGTTTGTCCGCTTGGCGGAGGGCACGCGTGAAGCTATGGTGGTGCTGACCATAAACGGAAAATCACTGAAAAACGCCCATTTACTGGTACAAGCCCTGCGAAGCGTGCAAACGGAGTACCAATTAAAAAGCATTATTTTGAACATGCATACCGAGGCCAATAATTTGCTGCTGGGCAAAACAAATCGGGTGCTGTTCGGCACCGATCGGATTGAGGATACCTTAGGCGGCCTTCGCTTTTCCGTTTCGCCGCACAGCTTTTATCAAATTAATGCACCGCAAACCGAGCGGCTGTATAACACCGCTCTCGATTTGGCTGCGCTTTCGGGACAGGAATCCGTGCTGGATTTATATTGCGGCATCGGCACCATTACGCTGTTTGCCGCGGCGCACGCCGCACAGGTGACGGGTGTGGAAATTGTGCCGCAGGCCATTTGCGATGCACGTGAAAACGCCAAGCGGAACCAAATTCAAAATGCATCCTTTATTTGCGGCAGCGCCGAAAGCATTGCACCGCAGCTGATTGAAAGCGGTACCGCGCCGGATGTTGTGTTTTTGGATCCGCCGCGCAAGGGTGCGGAAAAAGCCGCGCTGGATGCCGTGGCGCATATGGCACCGCAAAAAATTGTGTATATCTCCTGCAACCCGGCCACCTTAGCACGGGATGCCGCACACTTATCACACCTAGGTTATCGGCTTTGCCGCGCCATCCCGGCCGATATGTTCCCGAATACAAGCCATGTGGAGACTATAGTGTTGCTACAAAACCGAAATATGTAGAAATCCTTGATTTTAAGCACTTTGTGAAGCATACAGTCTTTAATTTGGATGGCGATAAATTCCGAAATAAAGAGATAAAAAATTACGTTGTCGTAAAGGTAGTAATTGATATGGTGTGTGGGAACACAAAGAAACCGTAAATAAATCTGACGAAAAGAGATGTGAAAATGCATCTCTTTTTTATTTTTGGGAGGAAACGAAAATGAAATGCCTTATGAAATATGAATGGGTAAAGCTTATGCGATCCCACCTGCCCCAAGGCAAGGGCGTAATGGGCGCTTGGATGAAGCTTGCCTCCCGTGCAGCATTTCGTAAAGGCATAGCCACCTACTGCGGATACAAAAACGAAGTTTCACCGGGTATGTGGTCAGGCGGTATTGTCGGTATTAAAAGTATACTCGGTATAAAGAAAAAATCAGATGCACTTTTAATGCTTGACAAACTATCGGAACTCGGCTATATAAAATATGAGCTTAATTCCGAAAATAAAAAGCTTACATATCAGATAACTGATTGGGTTGTAAAATGTTCCGGAGAGGAATGTATGAACAGGACTGTTTACACAACAGACGGATACGGCTTCCTCTGCCTTCCACGCAATATAACAGAAAGACTTGTATCATTAAATTATAAATTTGAAGAAACAGACGCATGGCTTGACCTTTGGTGCCACACGGTATCAAATGACGCAGGCAATGCGTTTTCTTTTTCAGCGCCGGTTGTTCAGTATGGAAAATACGGTGCATTACTTACTCTCGAAAACCTCGGCAAACGCTGGAACTGGGAAAAAACGAAAGTATGGAGATTCTTTCAAAAATACAGAGATGTCTTCACTCTATACAAAATGCCCGGCTCCTACGGCTGCCTTGTGTTTAATAAACTGTATCCAACCGATACGGAAACTGCAATACCCTCACACGAGGAAACTGTGCGTATTCTTGAAGAAATACGCATTTACGGTCAGAATACGCACAAACAGACTTCGGATCACGAGCATATCAACAAGCTGATTTGTTGGTACAGCAAAAATATCTGTCAATCAAAAGCTGATGAACCCACAAATAATCGTGTTGCAGAATCAGCCTATATATTACGCGCGTATATTTCTCCGTGTAAGAATTGTAGTATATGTGAATATGACTGCGAAAGGATATTAGATTTATCCATTCCCGTTATTGAAGCGAATAACATCCGCGGGCCGTGCATACCCGTGGACTTAACAAAATTTGAAAAGGAGTTTTTTGACTATGAATAAAAAGAATTTATACGAACAGCAGGAAGATATCATCAGAAAGCAGTCTGAGGCATTTATAACCCTGCTTACCCACCGAGGAATACTCGGAGAACAGAGCATTGACGATGAAAAACTGCGTAATGCCCGGCAGGAACGAAAGAAAAACACATATCATAACACACTTATGCTGCTGAAACACTACCGCACAATTTCGTGGATGCTTGAATGCTTCCCCGATACGATTGCCGAGGAATTAGACAGACCGTTTGAGGGCATTGACGAGCTTGTTGATCACATTGATGTCGAAATGTCTATGAACAACAGAAAGCTTGAAAGCAGAATGGCAGGCATACAGAAATCACGATTATTGCTTGACCGTGTGAATGAAGCTCTGACCGTTCTGAAGAAAAAGCCAAATGACGGCGAAAAGCTGTATAACTTGATTTATGAGACCTACATTGCGCCGGAAAAACTGTCGCTCACGGATATTTTATACAGGCTTGATATGTCGCCGAGACACTATTACAGACTTCGTGAGCAGGCAATCACAATTCTCTCAATACGCTTGTGGGCAGCTCCCGGAAAGGATGTTGATTTCTGGTTTGAAATGCTTACTCTTCTGGAGGGATTGTCGTGAAAAATACTCCGGCAGAAAATTGGCACAAAATTGGCGCACCGATGCCGATGACAAGCGAATATAAAAGTGGTATAATGGTATCGTCCCAAAGTGGGACCGGACATATTCTCCGCCGTTTTTGAGTTTTCCCCCAAAACTTGAAAGCGGCTTTTTTTATGCCGATTTTTGAAGAAGGAGGTAAATTGACATGGTAAAACTCAAAAAGATACGGGATAAGCTCAGTCTTATGTATTGGTCGGCGGTTGCGGTTATATCCGGAACTATGATTTCGGTTCAGCCTGTTATGGCAGACACAATCTGGAACCGGTTTTCCACCATCATGAAAGATGTATACGGACAGATTGTTGCCATCAGCACCATCGTTGCTGTTACCGTTGCGGCAATAGCATTGGTCGTCCGAATGGTATCCCGAAACCAGCGTGCCGTTGATGAAGCTACCGCTTGGCTGAAGCGTATTGTAATCACATGGATTATTCTTAACTCTTTAGGCTTTGTGGTAACTTACTTGCAACCCCTAATTTCCGGCGGTAACTACAACGGATAAGTAAAATCATGTCAAGGACGGAGGTGATAAATATTGCTTGACTGGATATTCGAGGGAATTGTCAAATGGATCTCAAGTATTGTATCACAGCTTATGGATGCGGTTTCAGGGCTGTTTTTGAACACGTTGAATACCGATCTGACGGCGATGGAAGAATACTTCCCGTTTGTTACGAAAGCATTTGATGTAATGCAGTATATGGCATGGGCAATTCTCTTTTTAATTACGGTTTGGCAGTTATTCCGCGTTTTCGGCGGACCGATTACGGAGGCTGAAAATCCATTGACATTGCTTGCGAGAAGTTCCTTGTTTGCTTTGCTTATCGGATATGCCAAGCCAATATTTCTGATTGCTTTGGATATTGCCAGAGCGCCGTATACCGCTTTAATGGATGTGGCGATGACCTCAGAAGATTTTACTTTTGCAGGGATAGAGCAGTCATTGAGTAACGGGCTTACGACATTCATAGCCATAACGTCTGTTGTCGGGCTGCTGCTCCTTATCATTCTTGAAATTTCCCTTGGCTGGAATTATTTCAAGCTTCTACTCGAAACCGTGGAAAGATACATTGTCGTAGGCGTGTTATGTTATACTTCTCCTCTTGCGTATGCAATGGGTGCCTCAAAATCAACTGTCAATGTATTTAAGGCATGGTGCCGAATGGTGGGATCACAGCTTTTGCTGCTCGTTTTGAATGTTTGGTTCCTCAGAGCCTTTAACAGTTCTATGGGACAATTCATGGGAAACGGCGGCGCACTGTCAACAGGCGGAGGCAGTATATTTTTATGGATGTTCTGTGCGTTGGCTTTCTTAAAAACTGCACAGAAATTTGACAGCTATCTTGCGTCAATGGGATTGAATGTTGCTCAGACCGGTTCCAGCATGGGTATGGAAATGCTTATGGCGGCAAGAGTTATCAGCGGTCTTGGCGGCGGTGCAAAAAGTGCCGGAAGTGTATTCAGAGGTACTGCATCGGCGGCAGGCGGAAATGCAGCGGGCGGATTTATGTCCGGCTTTGCAAATATGTTCAAGGGTAACAGCTATGTGCGTGATGCGGTTGTAAACGGCGGTACTCGTATGGGGGCAGGCGGTTCTCTTGGATTTGTCGGACGGGCATTCGGCGGTATGGCAGCCAGAAACGGTGCTGTGCTTAACGCTGATTCAATATCGTCCGTTGCGTCGAAAGCACCGAATGTATCCGGTACAATCGGCGGCGAGATTGCAAACCGCAGCTTGGGCAATTATATGCCTCAGCTTGGCGGGTACAAACTGAGTGATACACAGATTACCGGCGGTCAGATAAGTACAAAAGCTGAAGGCAGTAACGGAAAAATGTCTGATGTAGAGTTGTTCAGCACTTCGCAATTTGAAAAACCTGATGCTCCTCATTCTGTTGTAAAAGCAGCGGACGGAAGCGAATGGTATCAGATGGCAAGCGGCGACGGCTCGGAAGAATTTTATTCCGTGCCTGAGTTCACCGGAGCTGCTTCCGAGTCAGGTATGGTTAAAGAAACCTTCCCCGATACAGAAGACGGCACAGTTCTTCGTACAGCCGATGACGGCGTACTTGAAGCAACTGTTCCGGGTAACAGTTCTGCTCTATATAGCAGTGATGTATATAATCAGCCTGATGGTGCATTCTCCGTTGTTACCGATGAAAACGGCAATGAATGGTATCAAATTCAATCGGCCGATATCGAAAACGGTATGGCTTCCGTTCCGTCCGAAAGAAATGCTTTCAGCTTTTCGGATATGCCTGACGATACGGCGTTCTCCTATGCAGGAAACGGTGTTGTTGAGGCAAGCTCGGATGATGGCGGCAGTTCGCTTCTTTACAGCGGTGAGTTTTATAATGAACCGGACGCACCTCACTCTGTTGTTACAGATGATGCAGGTAACAATTGGTACCAAATGTCCACAGACGATATTGCAGATGGTGTGCAGGCTCCGTCATTTAACGGCAATGCCTTTGGTTTCACGAATATGCCGGATGATGCCGCATATTCCTTCGGAGGTAACGGAATTATTGAAGCAAGCTCTGCTGACGGAGATTCCGTTTTGTATAACAGTGCGTGCTTTGCAGAACCGGAAGGTTCTTATCAGACCGTTACAGACGCTGACGGAAACAGTTGGTATCAAATGTCCGCAGAAGCAATCGGAGACGGCAGCATTTCAGCACCATCCTTTATTGGAAACGAGTCTGAAAGCTATAATCCGACATTCGGTGATCTATCACCTTCGTCTGAGAATGTTTCCTTCCCCGGTATGGCGGAAGAAACGGTACTCGCCTCGGCAGGAAACGGTGTTGTTATGGCAAACGAGGCTTCAGACAGCAATACACTCTGGTATAACAGTGCAGTCTATGACGAACCGGACGCACCCCACTCAACCATTCAATCTTCAAACGGCGTAAGCTGGTATGCAATGGAACCTCATGCGTCTGCACCTGAGTTTGAAAGCGGAGAAAATGCCGCTGCATACAATCAGGCACAGTTCCGCGAGTTCATGCCCGGCTACGGTCAGCAAATTACATCTGTTGACGGATCGAAAGCTGCTGAAGGTCAGTTTGAAGTTCGCCACAGTGACGGCGGCGGAACAAAATTCTATGATGTTACGCAATATGCCGCACCGAAAGGTGATTATCAGGTATTTGAGGACGCTAACGGAAAGCAATGGTATTCCATTAAGGGTGAACCTGCTGTTGAAAGAAAGCCTGTATACGAAAACGGTAAACCCGTTTATGAAAAAGACGGTAAGAATGTTAAAACCGTTTCGGTTGACAGTGTTCGCTATAAAACAACTCCTGCACGCTTTGGTAAGCCCGGTAAACGAAAATCGGAAATTAAAGCTCCAAAGCGTAAAAAATGAAACAAAGCAGTCGGACTATATGATTCGGCTGCTTTGTTTTTTCAAAAATCCGCTGAGAAATCAGCTTAAAATATATGAAGGAAGGTGTATCGCATATGGCAACGCAAGAGAAAAATCAGCTTGGTGACGGTTCGGATAATTATGCCGGAGCTGCAAAGCAAGCGGCAAATGCCGCTAAATCCGCAAAGGAAGCAGGCAAAACCGCCGCAAAAGAAACTGCGAAAAAAGGCGCTGAAGCCACTTCAAGAGCAGCGGCGGCAACTGTTAAAGCAAGCGTAGAAGGCGGAAAAGCCGCCGCACAAATCGCTGCCGGTACTGCGGCAGGCGGACCTGTCGGAGCAGCCATTTCGATTGCGTGGTCTATGCGGCACACCCTCTTTAAGATTCTGATATGCGTATGCTTATCATTGACTTTTTTAATTGTTATGATAGTATCTCTCCCGTCAATTATAATGGATAGCATATTCGGAACAAACGGTACGCAGCCGGTAGAAGGCGTTACGATAACTTCGGTTTACGATAGTTTGGTGGTTGATGTTTCAAATGCTGTTGAAAACGGATACAACACATCAATGTCAAAGGTCGAAAACATAATCCGAAATGACGGATACGATTACGAAACCTCAATGGCAGCCACAATCAATTATGCTCAAAGTTCGGCAGGGTATGATGTTTCATATATCCTTTCTGCGTATTCGGCTTCTCTGCAACAGAAAAATACAAGCAAAGATGATATGATTAACAAGCTGAATGCTGTTGCAGGCAAGATGTTTCCCGTAACTTACGAGGTTAAAACCACAACAGTTACGGAAACAAGTGATGACGGGACAAGCACCGAAAGAACGGTTACATATGCGGAATGTACGATTCACCCATTTGATAACAATGTAATTGCGGAAGCATTCAGTATAGATTTGGATGCTAACTATGGCAATTTCAGTATATCTTACCGCGATGCCATCTCCAATATGGCAAACTCGCTCAAAATGACTTTATACGGTTCTTTGGGCGGCGGCGAGGGTGTTCCCCTTACCGATGCAGAGCTTATTGATTTTGTGAATAGGCAAGACTGTACTCCGGCAAGAAAGCAGCTCCTCACAACAGGACTTGCACTCGTCGGCAAGGTTCCGTACTTTTGGGGCGGAAAATCCGGTCCTGGCTGGAATGATGAATGGAATACTCCGAAAGTTGTCACGGCGGCAGGTTCTTCTTCAACGGGAACAATCAGACCATATGGGCTTGATTGCAGCGGTTTTACAACCTGGGTTTATCAAACAGCTTTAGGCGTATATATCGGCGACGGGACTTCCGGACAGTATCCGAAAACATCGGCTGTTTCCGCATCGGATTTACAGATTGGCGATCTTGGCTTTCTGGCAAACTCGGGCGGCGGTGATTGGAATCATGTTCTTATGTTTGCCGGTTACGGTGATGACGGCTCGCGAATGTGGGTTCATTCCTCCGGCGGCAGCGGTGTTATTCTAAACACACCAAGTTATGAGGCAAGTTTGGTATTAAGACGACCGAACGGTGTTGACTATAATATGTCGGTTTCCGCAGAGCCTTCCGGTACAGGTCTGTATACATTAGAGGTTGAAGTTACTCATTACTGCTCCTGTTATCAGTGCAACGGCAATACCCTTGCAAAAACCGCAAGCGGAAAACCACTTGCAGACGGTATGGTTGCAATGTCAAGCAACTATCCGTTTGGAACGCAGCTTATGATAAACGGAAAGCTATACACGGTCGAAGATCGCGGCGGCTCCGAAATTGAGAACAATATACATCGTGTTGATATTTATGTACCGAATCATCAGCAAGCTTTGAATCTCGGCAGATTCAAAACGACAGCTACGGTATATCGTATAGGCAGGTGAATGATATTTTGAATGAAGAAAAAGAATATAACAATATTTACGCTATTCCGGCGAATTATACGGATTCGGGAAAAATATTGGGCGGAATGCTTGAACTGCGAAATGCAGTCGAAACCGTGCTTATCGTCGGAGCTGTCGGCTATCCCGAACTTATGCTGATACCGATGACGGGAACCATACGAATTGTTGTTATGACGGTTACGCTGCTCCCGCTTGCAGTTGTGGCAATGATGGGAATTGACGGCGACTCGTTATTTCAGTACGCAGCGCATATGCTGCGTTTTGCTTTACACAAACGCAAACTACATTTTAGAAGGGTGGGATATAAATATGCCGAAGAACAGCTCAAAACCAAAAAGAGAAAAAAGAAAAAAGCCGGAAAAGCTTGAATTCGTGCAGAATTTTATCCCGATTAAGGATATAAGGCACGGCATTATAGAAACAACAGACGGAAGATTTATCAAGATACTTGAAATCGAACCGATCAACTTTACGCTCCGATCATCTGAGGAACAGTTCGGTATTATATCATCGTTTGCGTCCTGGCTTAAAATATCGCCGGCAAAGCTCCAGTTCAAGAGTATTACACGAAAGGCAGACTCGGATAAGCACATTGCTATGGTGCGAAAAGAGCTTGAAAGCGAGGAAAATGAACAATGCCGAAAACAGGGCGAAGATTATATACGGTTTATAAAAGAAGTCGGAAGCCGTGAAGCTCTTACAAGGCGATTCTTTCTCATATTTCAGTATGAGGAATCAAGGCACAGCGATAATGACGATTTCGGTCAGATTTACGGTGTTCTGCAAACGGCAGAGCAAAATGCGAGAACATATTTTCTGCAATGCGGTAATTCGATTATTCAGCCGAAAGATCCTGATGAAGCCGTTGCTGAAATTCTGTATATGTTTTTCAACAAGCGTTCCTGTGTAGACGAACCGTTTTCTTCAAGAGTTGACAGAGTTGTTATTGACACAATGGCGGCAAAAAACAAGGTAATCGGCATTGATCCGATACCGCCGATTAAAACCGTAAATTTTATTGCGCCGAGAGGAATTGACCTCGAGCATTACAATTATATCGTAATGGACGGAATGTACTACTCCTTCCTGTATATCAAGGGAAACGGTTTTCCGGGCAGAGTCCGAGCCGGCTGGATGTCCTCAATGATCAACGCCGGTGAAGGCATTGATGTTGATGTTTTTCTGTACCGTGAAAACCGAAGCAGAACGATTGACAAGGTTGCACAGCGTATAAGGCTTAACCGAACGAAGCTTAAAAGTATGCAGGACACAAGCACCGATTATGAAGAACTGACGAACTCCATACAGTCGGGATATTTTATAAAGAACGGCATTGCGAATTATAACGAGGATCTGTTTTATATGTCGGTATTTATAACGATATCTGCAAAAACCTATGAAGAACTCCTCTGGCGCAAACAGCAAATGGTTGATATGTTAAAGTCAATGGATATGTATACAAGCGACTGTCGGTTTCAGCAGGAAAAAGCACTATGCTCTGTTATGCCGTTTCTGAAAATAGATTCTTCACTTGAAAAGAAATCAAGACGAAATGTTCTGACAAGCGGTGCTGCGTCAACCTACATGTTCACTTCCTTTGAAATGTCAGATGATACGGGTGTTTTGCTTGGCGTTAACCGCCATAATAATTCCTTGTGCATTGTCGATTTGTTCAACACGAAGAAAAACAAAAATGCCAATCTGACGCTGCTCGGAACAAGCGGCGCGGGAAAAACCTTTACTATGCAGCTTTTAGCCCTCAGAATGAGAATGAGAGGAATTCAGTGTTATATCATTGCCCCGATAAAAGGTCATGAGTTTCGCAGAGCGTGTAATAAGGTTGGCGGTCAGTATATTAAGATTGCTCCGGGTTCTCCACATTGTATCAATGTCATGCAGATACGGCACACGACTTCTCCTGCAATGGATCTGATTGATGAAATGGATTATTCGGAAAACAATTCTATGCTTGCCTCAAAAATTCAGCAGCTTATGATATTCTTTTCATTGCTTATTCCCGATATGTCAAATGAAGAAGAACAAATGCTGGATGAGGCGCTTATAAAAACATATGCGGATTTCGGTATCACACACGATAACGATTCCGTGTATGTTGATAAAGACGCAAATCCTCCGGTATTAAAAGAAATGCCGATACTCGGAGATTTGCATAAGAATTTGCTTGATAATCCGATGACGCAAAGGATTGCGATTATCGTAAGTCGGTTTGTAACAGGTTCGGCGCAGTCGTTCAACAGACAAACGAATGTTGACCTGTCAAATAAATATATAGTGCTTGACCTGTCGGAGCTGAAAGGAAAGCTTCTCCCTGTCGGAATGGTAATAGCTCTTGATTATGTATGGGATAATGTTAAAGCTGACATAACAAAGAAAAAAGCTATTATGATTGATGAAATCTGGAAGCTTATCGGAGCGTCGTCAAGTAAAGAGGCGGCTGAATTTTGTCTTAATATTTTCAAGACGATCCGAGGTTTCGGCGGCGCCGGCATTTCGGCATCACAAGACCTTTCGGACTTTTTCAGTATGGAAGACGGCAAATACGGCAGAGCTATTATAAATAACTCCAAAAACAAGATCATTCTGAATCTTGAACCTGATGAAGCCAGATACGTTCAGGATGTTCTGAAACTTACAAAAAGCGAGGTTCGTTCCATTACGCAGTTTGAACGAGGCGAAGCACTGATACACTCGAACAACAACAAAGTTCCGGTTATTATAAAAGCCTCCAAGCAGGAACAGGAAATGATAACAACAGATCGTGCCGAGCTTGAAACTATTCTTAAAAAGCGGCAGGCCGAAAAAACGCATTCCGAACAGAATACGCATTAAGGCAAAAATACGCATAAAGGTGGTGATAAAAATGCTGTTGGAAGATGAAAAATATGTGGTAAAGTGGCTGTCGCAGTACGGGACATTGCCGAGAAAGCAAATCGTTCAAATGCTGCAAAAGCCGCCGGACACTGCAAAAAAGATTATAAATAATCTAAAACGGCAGCTCAGAATATCGGAAATCGGCGACGGATATTATCTGGCACTTGATCCTATGAGCAAGCCGGATCAGAGAGTTATCCTTGCAGTGTGGGTTTTGCTCCAATATATTGACAAAGTGGAACCTATGGCACATTACCCGGCTGTTTATCCGTCTCAGATATTTTTTCTGAAAGATAATATCGGATATGAAATTGTAACTCTTTATGACGGCGAGGAACATTTGCTAAGGCTGCTGCGCCCCGAAGACGATCTTAAATATATCATCATAGTTCCGACAATTACAATGGCGGCAAACTTGAAACTGCCGAAAGCTCCGTGCATATTTGCAACGGTAGATTATAACGGCCGTGACGAACCCGATATTACATTTTATTCTGAGGAGGCGATAAAAAATGATATATAACAGCTTTGGCGATTCACTGAAAAAGCTCGAAAGAAAACTGAAAATTGTCGGAAGCACGATTGAAAATGTTCGTGCTTTTTTTGATTGCGGAAATACTTATCAGATGTACGAACACGCATTAAAGCTTGAAGAACAAATGGAACAGGCTGTTCTTTTAAGCAGGACGCTTCCTGCATACACCGGGAAACCGCTTGCACAGGCTGAGGTCAGCAACATTGAACGGCTTAATATTCCTCTGGAAATCGGGTTTACGAAAGAAGGCTGGTTTTCATTGAGAATACCGGCACTGCTCCCAAAAAAATCACAAGGCTCTGCCGAGTATGTGCGTTCTTTCCTCTATCCGGCAATGAAAGAATTTTTTGATGGGCTTGCCCCGGTTCGGTATACAGACTGTATTTTGATATATCGGCATGTATATGATGAAAAGCGGCCGGAACGCCGGATGCGCGATCATGACAATATCGAAATCAATATGGTTTCGGATATTATCGCTATGTATGTTATGCCGGATGACGGACCGGAAATCTGCTCGCATTACTATTGCAGTGCAAAAGGACAGACGGACAGAACAGAGGTTTATGTACTGCCCAAAAGTGAATTTGCGGTGTGGCTTACAATAGAAAATTCTATGCCTGATGAGGGGGTGAAACTTTATGAAAGCCCCGTTTTTTGGAAAGAAAAACATATGTAAAAAACCGAAAATTCCGCCAAGAAAAAAAGACATATCTTTTGATAGGCACAAAAAGCGCATAAACACAGAGGTTCCGGAGGATTTAGAGAGCCGAAATTCCGACGAAGAGAGCAGTCATGTTGTCGGAAAATTCTCCGATTCGGGAGGTGGAATAAATGATACACTTCCGCCCCGGCAGTCATGCGTATGACATCGTTTCCGTCATCGGAATAACAGGCGAATTTCCTTACCGTTCCGTCAGGCTTTTTGGTAATGCACGAACATACAAGGTGCTTATCGGAAGATTGTGTGAGGTACAAACCTTTCGTGATTACAATTCCGGAGATGAGATGACCTGTCGGCTTTTGACCGTTACCGGAAAGTCTTTTGGGAAAACTGTCAGACTGTATAAGACGGCAATTCCCATACTGAGATGGATTTCGCCATATGCAGAGGAGAATTATTTAAGCGCATCATGGAATCACGGATTTCCGGGCGACATTTCCCATACTGAACGCAATCACAGAGTTGCCGAAGCTGCAATCATGTGCATCCGAGCCGGGATCAAGTCAAGACCTTATGAGTTACCTAAACTGCAGAATGAGGTTATAAAAAGAATGGAGTTTAATCAGCCTTCGTTTTATTTTGCAAAGAGCTTGAAGCATATCGGTCAGACTGAGATGAATAAAACAATGTTTACCCGGATTGCAGGGACCATTTTTATAAATCATAATTGCTACGCTGTGTATAACACCCGCAATGCAGTTATGAAATGGAATGGTATGGGTGAATTTAAGACGCTGCACAGTTTAATCGAGATTGCCAGATTGAATGCCGGTGTTTCACAAATTGACACAGCGATACTTTTCGGTGAGTCTTACAAAACGGCATATAAGACAATGTTGGAAAATCAAAAAAACAGGCGCCTTGAATTTCGTTTCGACGGAATATACAGACATATTCATTTTGTTCCCATGAACGAGTTCGGAATAAGACTTCTGAAAATCCTGATTCTCCCAGACCGAAAACAGAAATTGCTTGATTTATTGTTTGAGCCTGAATGCCGGTCAAATGATTTGGGAGCGTTTGAGTATGACGCATATATAAATGGCGTTTATGTGCTGTCTTTCTTGGATAGTGATATTGCACGCCTTATGCGTTTTAGCGAAGCGAGAAGTTATCGAACAGAGATGCTTGAGGTACTCTGTTTTCCTGAGCAGGTTGAACTTATAAAAAATTATCTTGGTTCTGATGTCAGTATCAAGACAATCGGACTTGAACAAATTGAAGATGCACTTAGCGGAGGTGATGCCAATGGATAATGAGAAAAAGCGGCGAATTGTTATTATCGCTGCTGTCATACCGGGAATTTTGGGACTTACTTATCTTGGCGGAATGATTGGACAGTTTATGGATCATTATAAAACTTGGCTCGGTGCAGGCGGCGTCGGCGGCAATACCGATATGAAATCCGTCAATTTCAGTCCGCTTGCGTGCATCCCGCAGGCATTTACCGTAAACGGACTAAAAGGAATACTCGGTATCATTCTCGCAGCGGCGGGAATTTTTTTGTATGTCAGATTTCACGATAAGTTTGACGGAAAAGAAATAGATCCGAGAGGTTTTGCAAAAAGCAAAACGGGTGCTTACGGCACGGCAGGCTGGATGTCCGAGACTGACATGAACGAAGTGTTGGAGATATCCCCTGTTGAAAAGGCCGGCGGAGTTATCTTGGGTGAGTATAAGGGAAAAGCTGTTTGTATGCCGAAAGATACAAGGTTCAACAGGCATATAGCAATCTTCGGTGCATCAGGAACAATGAAATCAAGGGCTATAATCCGTAATGCATTATTTCAGGCGATAAAAAATTCCGAGTCTGTGGTAATCACCGATCCGAAATCCGAATTGTATTCCGATACAGCAGATCTGTTCAGAAAAAACGGTTACGAAGTTAAAGTATACAATCTGGTCAACCCTGAGCATAGTGATTCATGGAACTGTATGTCAGACTTAAACGGAGATACGCTTATGGCTCAGACTTTGACCAATGTTATTATCGGAAATACGAGTTCGGACAAGGGCGACCACTTCTGGGATAACGGCGAGGGCAACTTACTCAAGGCTCTTGTTTTATATGTGGATCTGGATAAAACCCGAACCGAACAAGAGAAGAATCTTCCCGCAGTGTATCAGCTCTTAACCCGTCATACTGAAAGACAATTGACGGCATTGTTTGAAAAGCTGCCAATGGATCATCCGGCAAGAGCGCCATTTAATCTGTTTGCTCAATCGAGTGATACGGTCAAATCAGGAATAATACTGGGACTTGGCACGCGGCTTCAGGTTCTCCAGAATGAGTCTGTGAAAAACATAGCTACCGAATCGGATATTGATTTAACCGCCCCCGGAAAGAAAAAATGTGCATATTTTATGATACTGAGCGATCAGGACGCAACAATGGCGTTCCTCTCATCGCTCTTTTTTTCATTTATGTTCATCAGACTCTCAAGGTATGCAGACTCACGCCCCAATCAGTGCTGCGATGTCCCCGTCAATCTGATATTGGATGAGTTTAACAATGTCGGGCGTATCGGCGGCGCTGCGGACGGAAGTGATTTTGCACGCTCGCTGAGTGTTGTCAGATCGAGACAAATCCGAGTTATGCTCGCAGTGCAGAGCTTGGGACAGCTCCAAAACAGATATCCGAACAATCTCTGGTCGGAAATTGTGGGCAACTGTGATATCCAGCTGATGTTAGGCTGTACCGATGACTTAACTGCCGAGCATTTCTCAGACCGAAGCGGAGATATGAGTATCCAGATTGATACCACCATGACGGTTCGGCAAACCATTGCGGTAGCTCAGGTGATACCCCAGTACCGTCATACTGAGGGGCAAGGCCGACGAAAGGTACTTACTCCCGATGAGGTGCTGCGGCTGCCGAACACACAAATGCTTTGTATTATCAGAGGGTGTAATGTGCTGAAACTCGATAAGCTTGATTATACCAAGCACCCAATGGCAAAGCAGATAAGTAAAATATCCGTGATGGACTATTATCCAAATACGCATAGGAACGACATGCATGTCGAAATCATTGATGGAGATGCCCATAAAAGTGCCGATTTGTCAGACTCGAAAAAAAGCTGTGTTAATCCTAATCAGAATGCTGACATGGACAATAAAGAGTCGCAACGAGGCACTGTTCTCACAGACTCAGAAACCGAAAGGCAAAATGCATTGCCGGATTGCGAATGCGCACAAAAATCTAACGAAGAAAAAGCCGTTTCCACCAAACCGACAGGAAAGAAACGATTATACAGTTCGGCGAAACCGCCGGACGACTTTTAGTTATATTTTCTTCCGTTAAAATCGGGAGTTTATATATAAAATTATGAAACCTTAAAGGAGGTAAATTTTATGCCAAGAAAGCAAACACGCGCAATTGCTGAACCGATCGAAATTCAAACTCAGTCTGAGGAAATGAACGATACTCAGGCTGTTGGCATCGACGAAGGGGAAAATTCTCCCCAGACCGATTCTGAAAACACAGATTCTCAAAGAATTCATGATGAAGACGGCGTCAATGCTGATGGAAGCGAAGCAATTTCTCAGACCAATCCTGAAAGCAGCGATAATTCGCCGCAGAATGCCATCCCGGGTTCCGAAGGCACTGAAAATTCAGATGTTCTCCAAACTGACTCGGAAATCAATGCTGATTTTGAAGATTCTGACCCGGGTAACATGTCATCCCATGAAAAAAACGAAGAATCCAAGACCGAGAAGACTGGCAAAGCTGAAAACGCCGAAGGCGGAACAACTGTATCTCAGTCTGATAAATTGAATGCGGACAGCTTGGAAAATACGGATGACGCAGCAAAGATTATTAAAAAAGCAAGCACGACAATAAAGCGTGCCAGGCGGACTCCCGTAATCGCTATTGATGAAAGGCTTGTTGCCCAGACCGACGAGGAAAAGCTCAGAGATAACCTCATCGACCTTGTAGAGTCCTTGAAATCAAATGTATTGTTAAGCGGCACGGTCCAGGGCGTCGAGCAATCGCCCAACAATCCATATTCTCTTGCAGTCATTTATCACGGTGAGTTCAAAATCTTAATTCCTGCAAACGAGTTTATGGAAGAACCCGATGATACTCATGACCAACCAAAAGAAACGGTTCTCAACTATATGATGACAAGACGAATGGGCGCTGAGGTTGATTATGTTATCAAAGGTATTGATGCAAATGCAAGAATTGCGGCTGCGAGTCGGCTTGAAGCAATGCGTATAAAACGCAGACAGTATTATTTTGCAACAGACCGGGACGGAAACAACATAATTCATTCCGGGATCAATGCTGAAGCCAGAGTCGTATCCGTCATCCGTGCGGGAATATTTGTTGACCTTTTCGGTCTGGAAACATATATCCCGCTGAAAGAGCTGAGCTATCAGAGATTGCTTGATGCGGCATCACAGTTCCAGACCGGTCAGAGAATCCTTGTTAAGATTCTTGAGATCGAACGGAAAAATCACGATGTTCGGGTTTTGGCTTCGGTAAAACAAGCAACGGAAAATCCATATGAAAAAGCCCTCAGAAAGTACAGCATCGGCAATAAATATGTCGGCACTGTCAGTCTGGTAGATACAAACGGTGTATTCGTAGCTTTGGACGGCGGAATTGATTGCCTTTGTGCATATCCGAAAAGAGGCCGCCCTCCAAGAGGTGCGAGAGCAACGGTCCGTATTATCGGTATCAATTATGAGGCGAACAGAATTTGGGGTGCCATAACCCATATCTCTGCTCCAAGATGATTTTTAGTGGCAGAAAGGAGTGCGTGTATATGTCATTAAATGAAGAACTCGGCACTAAAGAGCAAAAGAAACGAAAAGAAATCGCTGCTCATACAAGAGCGATGATACTTAATCAGTTAAATGTTCATGATGAAGATGAAAATTCTATTATGACTGATTATAGAAATTACTATTTGCAGATTTCTTTTTCGGAGCTGCATCCGCTGATGGTATTTTGTCTTGCAAAAGGCCTTAAATCACCGAGTACAGCGAAACAAAAGCAGATGACCAATGAATTGAACCTTAAAAGTATTCTCGGCAGCCACGCCATCAATGATGAAGTTGGCTGCTATTCTTATAGGGCAACTCATTGGCTTGATGAAGAACTTACCCCCTCGCGTTTTTTTGAAATTCTTAACCGCTGTATAGACGAAGCGGATAAGGGTTACTTCAAAATTGCGGGGTAAGCTGAAAGCGAGGTGAAAATAAAATGGATGCAGTAAATCTATCCGGCAGTTTGCTTTGCCCGAGATGTCAGACCGGGCTTAACGCATTACTGTTAGATCCGCTTGAGTCTATGTGTCCGTATATGAGCTGTCATAACGGAAATAGCTGCTCTCAGTTCAGACAAATTGTTGATAAGTCCGCCGAACACGGACTTAAATAAAAATTTTTAGGAGGAATTTTCAAATGAAAATCAAAGAAAATCTTAAAAAGATTGTATCTGCGGTATTAACCGCCTCAATGCTCATTGGTGTTTCTCCAATGATTACACCTATTACGACCTATGCGGCACAATCGAATGATTATGTCGATCCTGCCGACAGCTGGCTGGAAACAAACAACCGTACAAACGAATTGGACGCCAACGCAACTGTAACTTCAGGAACGCAGTGGTGTTTTGTGTGCAATAAGGAGACATTGTCAATATCATACCGTGTTCCCGAATACACAAGAACCGGCGAAACGGCGCTTAACCGAGGCGTAAGATATTCGGACGGAACTTGTTTTGACGGTAAATCCCACGGAAACCTTGATGACGGCAGACCGGGAATTGACGCATATTACACCGGCTCACACTGGACGAAGGCAATCTGTCAGATTTGCGGAACCTTAAACCCGTCCGATGGTGTGAACGATTATAACTTTAATCGCAATGTCTATTCACTTAATCAGTGCGATAACAACTTTTTCTTGGATTTTGACAATACCACATATACTCCATACAACAGCTCATATCATACAACATTGTTAAAAGCAGGTAGATATTGCCAATTCTGCAAAGGTACAAAAGCAAAGGCAACTTCTCAGCGAGAGTATCATGATTTTACAGAAACCATTGACGCACAGGTCGGAAATAACAGATTCTTCATATCTGAAAAATGCGATGACTGTGATTATGAAACAAGTGAATATATAACTGCAAAATCAGTGATTTCATCATATTACGGAACTGTTGACAAAAAAGCACATACCGTAACAGTGGCAGACTTGTCGGACAGCGGCGTGCATACAAGCATTCGATATGGTACCTCCGCCGGCAAATGCAATCTTACTTCTGCACCAAACTATACCGACGCAGGATATTATCCGGTATACTATGAAATCAGTTATCGGTATGACAGCGAAACAATGGTTGAAAACGGTGTAAGCTATGTATGGCTTTTAGCCGATGACAGCGATAAGGACAACAGCGGCGGAACGGTTATTATCCCGCCCGAAAAGCACGAACACGATTATCGTTACCTCGAAACCGTTGCTCCCTCTTGTGATAATCTCGGTTATGAAAGATGGCAGTGCGACGGCTGTGGTAATCTTGACAAGAGAAATTACACAAAGGCAACCGGGCATAATTACAAGACAATTACAATTCGTGAAGCTACTTGTAAACAGGGTGGTTTGAAATTAAACCTTTGCGACAAGTGCGGCAATTTCTATGAGGAAACCACTCCCGTCGGTGAACACAAATACAAGACCGAAAAAGTCCAGCCGACTTGCAGAATGACAGGCTATACAAATCATACTTGTGAAATTTGCGGTAATTCATATATAACTGATATGACACCGATTATTTCTCATTCCTATGAGCGTATCACAAAGGAGCCTACTTGCACAGATAAAGGCTATACAACATCGACTTGTACCATGTGTGGACTGAGTTATGTTTCGGACTATACAGATCCGACAGGTCATAATTGGGATGAAGGTCATTCTGTAACTTCATCTACCTGCACGGCGGACGGTGTGATTGAGTATCACTGCACCAATGCAGGCTGCAAAGAAAAGATGATCAAGGCAGAAAGTGCAACGGGACATACACCGGGCAAAGCTGCTACTTGCACAGAACCGCAAACTTGCGAAAAGTGCGGCACGGTTTTAGAGCTGCCGAAAGGACACAGCTATTCCGAAAAGATAGTTGCTCCGACTTGTACAGCTATGGGTTATACAGAATACAAATGCGATAATTGCGACGACAGCTATATTGGCGACTACACAGATAAAATCGCTCACGATTACAAAAAGACCGTAACTGCTCCGAGTTGTACGGCTATGGGACATACAACATATACTTGCAAAAACTGTGATGATGAATTTGTTTCTGACTACACAGACAAGCTCTCTCATAATTATAAAGCAGAAATCACAAATCCGACTTGCACAGAATTTGGATTTACAACCTATACCTGTGTAGACTGCGGTGATACCTATGTTGCGGATTATACCGATAAGACAGAACATAATTATGACAAAAAGGTTATTCCGCCGACTTGTACCGAACACGGTTATACCGTTTACACTTGCCCCGACTGTGGCAAGGAGTATATCGGGGATTTAACCGACTGTGAAAAGCATACCTACAAGAAAACCGTAGTTCCACCCACTTGCACAGAAATGGGTTATACAATTTATACCTGTGAAAGCTGCGGCGATAGCTACAAGGCTGACTATGTTGACAAAGCTGCTCACGACTATACAAAGACTGTAACTGCTCCGACTTGCACGGCTCTCGGATATACGGTGTATGAGTGCAAAAACTGTGATTATAAATATATCAGTGATTACACCGATAAAATCAATCACAGTTATATTGCCGATGTAACCGAGCCTACTTGTACGGCTTCCGGATATACCGTCTACACTTGCGAAAACTGCGGTAAAACCTATACAGCGGACTACAAGGATATGACAGGACATAATCCGTCTGATTGGATAATTGACGAACCTGCTACTATCGAACACGCCGGAGAAAAGCATATTGAGTGCTTGACTTGCGGTGAAGTTTTATCAAGAGCAGCAATACCGCAGCTTGTAGAAAAAGACCGTACCGATGAGGACGGTAACTCAACGGTCGGTGATTTTTCTATTCTTGTAATCAATAAGGACGGTAACCCGATTTTTGACAGTGAAATCAGCATTGACATAAATGATAATGTAACTATCAAACTTCCAAAAGGCAGACTTTTGGACTACGAGGATCAGACAATCATCACGGCAATTAACACAGATTCGCAGCAACCGAAATCAGCGTTGCAGATTTTTGTCTATGATGAAAATAATAATGCGGCAACGGGAAAAACTGACGGAAACGGTCAGCTTAAAGTTCCGAACAATAAAACCTCTACCGGTGATAACAGTGGCACGGTCGGCAAAGATGAAGAGGATAAAAAGAATACATTTGTTGTCAAAGTAACCGATAAAACGAATGTTATTATTCCGAATTGCGAGGTTTACATCGGCGAGAGCAACAATATCGTTGTTGACTTGCCGGACGGCATTAAGCCGACAAGTGAATATCCCGTTATAATCACAGTAACAGATCAGCACGGACAACCGCAGCAGGGCGTTACGGTTATAACGCTCGGAGATGCGGACTACATAGAAAAAGGCGTAACAGATATGTTCGGAAAAATTACATTGCCGACAGCAAAGGACGGATTTACAGACGACACAGGCAAGGTACGCATTGACGGAATGTATGTTTTTGTAAATGATGAAAACGGTGTAATTTCAAATGCTTTTGTAAAGCTGAACGATGATGATACTGTTTCAGTAGCATTGCCGGACGGAACGAATATTGACTATGCAAACCGCATTACAGTAACCGTAACCGACAAAGACGGAAATCCGCTGAAAGACATTTCCGTTACCGTTTCGGACACTGTGGAAAATAGTCTGACAGACAAAACTGACGAAAACGGAAAAATGGTTGTGCCGCCTTTGAACGAGGATATTACTGATGAAAACGGCACCGGTACGGTCAACGGGTATAATGTGGTTGTAACCGATGAAAAAGCACCAATCGCCAATGCGTTCATCACAATTTCGGAGGACGGCAGATTATCTGTTAAGCTTCCCGAGGCAAACAAGATTGACATTGAAAACAGAATCAGCGTTGTTGTAACCGACAGCGAGGATAAACCCGTTAAGGGTATGAGCGTTGCAATCACTGAAACCGCAGCCGAGGGTGAAGCAAAAACAGCAGTTGATGTTACAGATGAAAACGGAAAAGTTACGGTTCCGCCCACAACAATTGACTATACTGATATTAACGGTACGGCAAACGTTAAAGACTATACGGTAATTGTTGAGGATACAAAGTCAAAAATTGAAAAGGCATTTGTAACGCTTAACGAAGATGGCACAATCTCGGTATTGCTTCCCGAAAATCTGAAAATCGAGCATAGCAACAGAATTACCGTAACGGTGCTTGATAAGGACGGTAACGGCGTGAAGAATATTTCTGTAACCGTAAAAGAAAATATTTCCGAAACATCGGAAACTGAAACTGAAACCGAAAATAAGGTTGAAGCTAAAATTGCAGTCGGTGTTACGGATAAAGACGGCAAGGTCATTGTTCCGCCTGCAAGCGAAGGTATAACCGACAAGGACGGAAAAACCGACATTTCTGAAACTAATCCCGGCAAAGATACCGACGGTGACGGCAAGGAAAATACCGAGGAAACCAAAACGGAATACAACATTACCGTTGAGGACACAAAGGGCAAAATCGAAAATGCGTATATCGAAATAAAGGACGGCAAAATCACCGTTACGCTTCCCGATGGTAAGACTTTGACTACCTCAAATCAGACAACCGTAACTGTTACCGACAAAGATAATAAGGCTGTTAAAGGTGTGTCTGTTACGATTAAGGACAAGACAACAGAAAAGACAGCAACAACCGACGCAAACGGCAAAGTTACACTTCCGGTTAAATCGTCAGGCGGTGGCTCATCCTCCGGTGGCGGCGGTGGTCGTGGAAATGGCGGCGGTGGATATATCAGCTCCAACACCACAAACATCACTGTAACCGATAAAAACGGCAAAAAAGTATCTGTTTCAAAATCAATCGACAAAGACGGCAAAATCACGCTGACACTTCCGAATGGTGCAAATCTCACAGGTGATAACTACTACACCATTAAGGCAACCGACAATAAAGGCAATGCAAAGGCTGAAATTTCTATCGTTTTGAAAGATAAGAAAAATAACACAGCTAATGGCACAACGGATAAAAACGGTATGCTGATACTTCCAGGAAGCAAACACAAGGCATATATTATGGGATACCCGGATGGTTCATTCAGACCTGACGGCGATATGTCCCGTGCTGAAGCTGCGGCAATCTTTGCACGTCTTATCGCAGATAAGAAAAATGAGTCTGTGAAAGGAACGCCTTCATTTAAGGATACACCGAACAACGAATGGCATTCTGCTTTTGTTGGTTATCTTGAAAAATATAATATCATAAGCGGATATGAAGACGGCACATTCCGTCCGGATGAATCAATTACACGAGCAGAATTCGTTACAATCGCAGTTCGCTATTATTCGTTATTTAATGAGGTAAAATCAGTATCGAATACGACAAAATACAATGACCTTTCAAATAACTACTGGGCAATTAAGAATATAAGCTATGCGACAAGTGAGAAATGGCTCAATGGCTATTCCGATGGATCATTCAGACCTGATATTGTCGTTACACGAGCTGAGGTTGTGACGATTATTAACCGTGCAACGGGACGCAATGCCGATACAGAATTTATCAACAAAAATCTGACTGTTCTCAACAGATTTACAGATGTTAAGAACAGTTCCCACTGGGCAGCATATGACATTTTTGAAGCATCAAATGATCATACCGGAATAACCAGCGGTTCAAACGAAATCTGGAGCAAATAAATTGGTATGAGGGAGTCGCAAAATCGGCTCCCTCATTACAGAAAGGAAAAATCATGAGACATATAATAAACAGATTAATATTAGCATTGCTTATACTGACTTGTATCAGCAGTGTTGCCATCCCGGTGTATGCGGACACAGACGGTACGGAGTTACAGGTTGTCGAGCCGCAGAAACTGGAGATACAGCTTGGTCAAAGCTGGGCCGGCGTCGAGTTTACATTAAAAACCGATGCAGGTATGTACCCAAATGCAATTCCTGTTGATGAAACCGGTGTACTGAAATTAGAAATCGGCGGCAGCAAAAGTTATGTTCTTTCATGCTTACAGTCATCTATTGATATTCCCGTTCCGGATAACAATACCCCTGCCACACTGATGACTTTAACGCGTGATAAGCAAAACGCTGCTGCAGCTGAGGAAAAAGACGCCAAACAGTCTGAGACGATTCCGGTAACACAAATAGTTTTTCTTGCGGTTGGAATCGTCCTTGCGATAAGCACTTTGGTGGCTATTCATATTACCTCAAAACGCCATAGCTCAGATGACGACGATGAAGATGATGATGAATAATCTCTCAGACTGAAATAAAAAAGCAAAAATATTACTTATGGT
>UQYH01000005.1 GCA_900545185.1 uncultured Eubacteriales bacterium
AATATATTAAATTCAGCTTTTTTGAAATATGTTTGAAATTTGGACAAACATATGGTATAATATTTGGTGGTGCATACGCGTCGGCCGCATAAGGCTGTGCGGTGTTTTGCTGTGTGTTTGTACCGTTTTAACTTGTTACTATTTTAACTTGTTACTATCTGTAATAAACATAAGGAGGATTCCAAAATGGCGAAAAAAATGAAAACCATGGATGGAAACTATGCTGCTGCACATTGCGCGTATGCGTTTTCTGAAGTAGCTTCAATCTATCCGATCACGCCGTCATCCACAATGGCTGAATATGTGGACGAATGGAGTGCAAAAGGCCAAAAGAATATTTTCGGCCAAACTGTTGATGTATGCGAAATGCAGTCTGAGGCCGGTGCAGCCGGTGCTGTACATGGTTCACTGCAGGGCGGTGCTCTGACAACGACCTTTACGGCTTCTCAGGGTCTTCTGCTCATGATTCCGAATATGTATAAAATTGCCGGTGAACTGCTTCCGGCCGTATTCCATGTAAGCGCCAGAGCGATTGCGACACATGCACTTTCGATTTTCGGCGACCATCAGGACGTTATGGCTTGTCGTCAGACCGGTTTTGCTATGCTGGCTTCGGGCAGCGTTCAGGAAGTTATGGATTTGGCCGGTGTTGCGCATTTGTCCGCTATCCGCGGCCGCGTTCCCTTCCTGCATTTCTTTGACGGTTTCCGTACCTCTCACGAAATCCAAAAGGTAGAGGTTATGGACTATGCCGATCTTGCTAAGCTGTTAGACCGCAAAGCGCTGAAAGAGTTTAAAGACAGAGCGCTCAATCCGGAGCATCCCGTTCTGCGCGGTACAGCTCAGAACCCCGATGTTTACTTCCAGGGCAGAGAAGCTTCCAACAAGTTCTACGAAGCTATTCCCGACGTTGTAAATGATTACATGAAGGAAATCACCAAGATTACCGGCCGTGAATATAAGCCGTTTAATTACTATGGCGCACCGGATGCCGAGGAAATCATCGTAGCTATGGGTTCGGTTTGCGAAGCTATTGAAGAAACGGTTGATTACTTAAACGCACAGGGCAGAAAAGTGGGCGTGATTAAGGTTCATCTGTACCGTCCGTTCTCTGCTAAATATTTCTTTGATGTACTGCCGAAAACGGTTAAGAAGATTGCCGTACTCGACAGAACCAAAGAGCCGGGTTCGCTGGGTGAGCCGCTGTATCTGGATATCTGCAACCTGTTCTACGGCAAGGAAAACGCCCCCGTTATCGTTGGCGGCCGCTACGGTTTGGGTTCTAAGGACACCACACCGACACACATTGCTTCTGTTTATGATAACCTTGCACAGGATGCACCGAAGAACAACTTCACCATCAGCATTGTAGACGATGTAACCAATCTGTCTCTGCCGACCGGCAAGACGATTAACGCAGCGCCTGCCGGCACAACCCGTTGTAAGTTCTGGGGCTTTGGTTCCGACGGTACGGTTGGTGCCAACAAGGATGCAATCAAAATCATCGGTGATAACACCGACCTGTATGCACAGGCTTACTTTGATTACGACTCGAAGAAATCCGGCGGCGTAACCATGAGCCATCTGCGTTTTGGTCACAAGCCGATTAAGTCCACCTATCTGCTGGACGAAGCGGACTACATTGCTTGCCATAAGCCTTCTTATATTTATCAGTATGACGTACTGGAAGGCCTGAAAAAGGGCGGTACCTTCCTTTTGAACTGCGTGTGGACACCGGAAGAACTGGAAAAACGTCTGCCCGGTCATATGAAACGTTATCTGGCTGAAAATGACATTCATTTTTATACAATTAATGCTGTTAAAATTGCATCCGAAATCGGCTTGGGCGGCAGAATCAACATGGTAACACAGGCTGCTTTCTTTAAACTGTCTGCTGTTATTCCGCTGGATCAGGCTGTTCCGCTTTTGAAGGAAGCCATTAACAGAACCTACGGCAAAAAGGGTCAGAACATTGTTGACATGAACTGCCAGGCTGTTGACCGTGCGCTGGATGCACTGGTTAAGATCGATATTCCGGATTCCTGGAAGAATGCAGAGGATGAGGCTGCTGTTGAAAACAGTGCACACCGTCCCGACTTCGTTAAGAAGATTGCTGATCCGATTAATGCTCAAAAGGGTAATAAGCTGCCTGTCAGCGCATTTATCGGTATGGAGGACGGTACCTTTGAACAGGGTACGGCTCAATACGAAAAACGTACCATTGCCATCAATGTACCGAACTGGATTCCCGAAAACTGTATTCAGTGTAATCAGTGCTCGCTGGTATGTCCGCATGCCACCATCCGTCCCTTCCTGCTGACAGAGGAAGAGGCTGCAGCAGCACCGGCCGGCTTTACAACATTAAACGCCAATGGCCCGCAGCTGAAGGGCATGAAGTTCCGTATTCAGGTTTCGGCTAAGGATTGCACAGGCTGCGGCGTTTGTGCACAGGTTTGCCCGGCTAAGGAAAAAGCTTTGGTTATGAAGCCGGTTGATGAAATGGTTGAAAAGGAAGCCGCTAACTGGGATTACGCTGTTTCCTTAGATGTTAAAGATACTTTGATGGATAAATCCACCGTTAAGGGTTCTCAGTTTGCACAGCCGCTTCTTGAGTTCTCCGGCGCATGCGCAGGCTGCGGCGAAACACCTTACATTAAGCTGATTACACAGCTGTTTGGTGACCGTATGACCATTGCCAATGCAACAGGCTGTACCTCTATTTGGGGTGGTTCCGCACCCAGCACACCGTACACCACAAACGCTAAGGGTCAGGGTCCGGCTTGGGCTAACTCCCTGTTTGAGGATAACGCAGAGTTTGGCTTGGGTATGGTTTTGGCATCCAAGAAGATCCGCAAGACCTTGAAGGAACAGATGGAAGCTGCTATTGAAAGCGGTATTGATGCAGCTTTGGCCGATGCCTTTAAGGAATGGATTGAAAACATGAACTGTGCAGAAGGTTCTAAGGCTGCTGCGGCTAAGATTGAAGAGCTGCTGGCTAAGGCTGATACCTCTGCATCTCCGCTGAAAGATATTGCCGAGAGAACCGACTATTTGGTTAAGCGTTCTCACTGGGCATTCGGCGGTGACGGCTGGGCATACGATATCGGTTACGGCGGTTTGGATCATGTTCTGGCTTCCGGCGAGGACATTAACATCTTTGTTGTAGATACCGAAGTATATTCCAACACCGGCGGTCAGTCCTCTAAGGCTACACCGACGGCTGCTGTTGCTAAGTTTGCCGCTTCCGGTAAGCGCGTTAAAAAGAAAGATCTGGGCATGATTGCAACAACCTACGGCTATGTTTATGTTGCACAGATTGCATTGGGTGCTAATATGAACCAAGCCTTAAAGGCAATCAGAGAGGCCGAGGCTTATCCGGGTCCGTCAATTGTTATCGCATATGCACCGTGTATTAACCATGGTATTAAGGTGGGTATGGCAAATACAATTAACGAGGAGAAGAAAGCTGTTGAAACCGGTTACTGGCATCTGTGGAGATTTAATCCGGAACTGAAGGATGAAGGCAAGAACCCCTTCACACTGGATTCTAAGGCTCCGACCGGTGAAATCAGAAGCTTCTTAGAAGGCGAGAACCGTTACCTCATGCTGAAAAAGGCATACCCGGCTATCGCAGACGATCTGTTCTCTAAGGCTGAAAAAGACTTAATGGATCGTTACGAAACCTATAAGAGAATGGCTGCTTTAGACTAAGTTATTTAAAGCATATTTGCGACACAGAGGGTTTCCCTCTGTGTCGCCTTTTGTCTGTTTACTGTTATATGGTATGGGAGTGGATGATTATGAAAAACAAACTATTTAGCGTTTGCCTTGTGCTTGCGATGTTCTTTTTGTGCTTGCCGGTCTTGCCGCAGGCCGATGCGGCGGACGAATGGAAAACGGGCTATCTCAGCAACTTAGCTGTGCAATCCTTTATTGAAGAACAAGTGATAGCTAGGTTGTATGATACGACAGGTCAATATCATGACTATAAATTTGCCGAATATGTAAGACTTACAATTGAAACGGGCGGCACCAAAAAGTACAATCGTGACGCGCAAGGCTTGTATAAGGCTCTTGCGGCATACAAAAATACCTGCTGCCAATTTTTGTTGGATGCGGACGGCGCAATTAGCCAAATACGGTGCAGCGCTGAAACGACTACTTACGAAAATGTCAGCTACGATACGAAAACAGGTGCGTTTAGCTGTGACGCGGCAACAGAAGGGCTGCCGGTTTATTTGTCCGACGGTAACACAATCGGCGATGCTTCAGCTTGACTGCGCGAGGGATATACATATACGATTCAAGTCGGTTCGTACGGTGTGATTATCACCGATTTTGCATCGGGTTCGTATCAATATATGCCGAATCAGGTCATTGTAGATTCGTCCTATTGGCTTAATACAGATGTTCAGAACATTGATGGGGAAGTCTCTTTTACGTGCACGGGTGATGCCGATTACCAAAACCTGTCTCTGAAAGTGATGTTATATGATGCAAACGGACAGCTGATCAACGAAAGACTCGGCGTACGATATAGTGATGGTGTATACGAGTTTCGGTTTAGTCGCCTTGAAAATGTGACGGCAACTTATCAGGTACAGGGCTATTTGATTAAGGAGGGGCAGCAGGTCAGCGAATCGTTTACGAAAGAGGTCGTCATTGAGCAAACCGTCGCGAAAGAAGGCTATTTCAGCAATGTGGCGGTGCAATCCTTTTTTGAGAAACAAGTGATAGCCCTGCTGTACGATACGAACGGTCAACGTCAGCAATACACATTTGCAGAAAGAGTCGTGCTGATTAACGAAACAAATAGTAAAAGCTACAACAACGCACAAGATCTGTACGATGCTCTTACAGCATACAAAAATACTTGCTGCCGTTTTTCGATGGACGAAAACGGCGCAATTAGCCAAATACGGTGCAGTGCTGAAACGACTACTTACGAAAATGTCAGCTACGATACGAAAACAGGTGCGTTTAGCTGTGACGCGGCAACAGAAGGGCTGCCTGTGTACTTTATGAATGACACGGGTGACGCACCGAGCGAAAAAGGTATTTTGAGTGATGCATATGTATACAACATTACAGTTTCGCCGTATGGAGTGCTGGTAAACAGTATGGTAGAAGCGGAATTTGACATGCCGCTGGACGGAGAAATTACGGATTGCCGATATGAAAAAGGCAAGGTTACAGCGACGATTGCGATGAACCGCTGCAGCGAGCAAAGCCGTATTCTGCTGGTGCTTTATGATGCACGCGGCGCGGTGGCTTGTGCCGCAGAAACGCAGCTTTTAACCCCTAAAACGGCGTTTACCATGTCGGTCACGGCAGCTTCAAGCAGTGTGGGCTGTCAGGTGAAGGTCTTTTTCTTAAGTTTGCAAAACGGATTGGTGCCTGTCGGTATGACAGCAAGCAAGATTGTGGAGTCGTGATGATGCAAAAGCCGCTGATGTGTGTAAAACACGTCAGCGGCTTTTTGGTTACAAATACCGGAGATTTAACTCAGTTAGTTCTTTTTCTGGAAGGATTTGCAGTCTGTGCACTGGTCAACCGTCGGGTTTAATTCGTGTGTGCCGACCATAATAGAATCCAGTGTGCAATACTGTTCCCGGCAATCGTTATGCGTACATTGCTGTACGGTACATTTAATGGTTTGATTTCCTGCTTTCATTTTAAAAACTCCTTTCAAGCTTTGTCATTTGTCAAGGCACATGGTATCCGAATCCGCTCAAAGCACCAAAAAATCAGCCTTTTCTGTGCTGTCTGTTTTGCCATACATCATTACGGCAAGACATTTTGCCTTAAAAAGTCACGATTTTTCATGTAGAGTGAGTTTAAAAAGGGATTCGTATATCACAACTTGTGCCGAACTTGCTGTCCTTAAATATTTTGCGCAATCCTCTTTTTTTTATACGTTTGATTTTGCAATTTTATATAGGGCGTGAACGGCTGCGTCAATTTCCCTTTTTTGGGTGAAATATCCAAAACTAAAACGAATGGAGCCGCTTTTTAAGGTGCCGAGCGATTTATGTGCCGAGGGTGCGCAATGCAAGCCGCTGCGCACGGCTATGCCGTATTCATCATTCAGCAGGGCGGCTGCGGTAATGCAATCCAATCCGTTTATGTTAAGTGCGGCGACCGCGGCGCTGCTGCCGTTGCCGTACACGGTTATGCCATCAATGTTTTGAATGTTTTCAATAAAATAATCATGCAGCATTTTATCATGCCCGTAAAGGGCTGCTGTGCCCTCTGCCAAAATAAAATCAACGGCAGCGCCCAGGCCGACAATGGCAGGCACGTTGAGTGTGCCGGATTCCAGACGGTCGGGCATTTCCTCCGGCTGCGTCAGCAGCTCGGACTGGCTGCCTGTACCGCCCTCGGTAATGGTTTTTAACTGCAGACCCTCGCGCACATACAGGCCGCCGCTGCCCTGCGGACCGTATAAGCTTTTATGGCCGGGGAAGGCAAGTAAATCAATATAGCTTGCGTCAATATCCGCAAGACCTGCGCTTTGTGCGGCATCTACCATAAAAAGCGCCTCTTGCGCATGGGCAATTTCGGCAATTTTTTGAATATCATATAAATTGCCGCAAACATTTGATGCATGCGTGCAAATGACCAGCTTGGTATGCGGACGCATGGCCTTTTGAAAGGCTTCCGGCGTCAGTGTTCCGTTTTCGTCGGCATGGACGGTTGAATAAAAGATGATGCCCTGCTGTTTTAAAGCCTCCAGCGGCCGCAAAACAGAGTTATGCTCCATAGAGCTGACAACTACGTGGTCGCCGCGTGACAAAACCCCCTTAATGGCAGCATTTAAAGCGGCAGTTGTGTTTGGGAAAAATGCAATTTGCTCCGGTGTGTCGATATGGAACAGGCGGCAAAGCTTTTCGCGTGTTTCATATACAAGCTCGCCTGCACGAACAGAAAGCGTGTGACCGCCGCGGCCGGGATTGGCTGCATAGTGCAGCATGGCATCGTACACGGCATTATAAACGCTGCGCGGCTTCATAAACGAGGTGGCAGCATAGTCTAAATATATCATGTAAAAACCTCCGTTTTTGATTCAATCAATTGTACTTAATACAGTATATGAAAAACTCTTTTAAATGTGAGTGTCATGTTTTAGCGAGTGATTCATATACTATTATAGGAATTAAATTTTTAAAGTGAGGTTTTAAAAATGTTCGATAAACAGCTGACTCAGAAATTGGAGCAAATGTTAAATCAAATGACAGACAGCCAAAAAAGTAAGCTGGCCGGTATTTTGCAAAATGAGGAAAGCTTAAAACGCGCACTTTCGGGCATTGATATGGAAAAGGCGCGGCAAGTTGCGCAAAGCCTGCATGTTGACGGTGCCGAAAAAATGGATGTGGATAAACTGATTGAGGAAGCAAAGCGAAATCCGCAGCTGGCGCGCAAACTGGATCAAATTTTTTAAAGGGGTTGGATTCTGATGAACGATGAAGGCAGCAAGCTGATTGAAAGCTTAATGAGCATGCTGGGGGATAATCCCTCTGAAAAGGTGGGACAAATGCTTTCTGCCTTAACGCAAAATGCCGATGCGCAGCCCCAAAAAGAAGAAGCGGCAGCGGATGAAAAAGAGGAAGCGCAAACGGAAACAAAATCCGAAGAAAAAGAAAAGCATACGGCAGAGAAATCGGGCAGCTCCGGCGGCTTTGATCCGGCAATGCTTTTTAAGCTGCAGGCCATTATGAGTCAGCTCGGCAGCTGTGAAGCGGATGAACGCAGTGCGCTTTTGACGGCGATTCGCCCCTTTTTAAGTGAGGAGAGAAGGCCGCAAATTGACCAGGCCATTAAGCTTTTAAAGCTGACCAAGCTTGCCAAAACGGCACAGGAAATGGATTTGTTTAACGGACTGCTGTAATGTGATGGCTTGATGTCGCAATTAAGGAGGTGCGTGGTATGGAAATGAAGTATTATAACCCAAGCAATAATTTCAGAGCGCCGATTCCGCGGGAGCCAAAGCCGTATTCGCCGCCTTCGCGCAGTCAATCGGAGATTTTGGTGCCGCGTCCTGTCAAGGCGCCTTACGAAAAAGTGAAGGACAGCGGGGCACATAGGGCAGAAGAAATGTTGAAGGACACAGAATACGAAAACGAAATGCAGTTGAATCATAAGGAATTGCCGTGCAATTTAAAACGGGAAACAACGACGAAACATCCGGCGGCCGCGCCGCCCATGAATCGGGATGAGTGGCTTTTGGTGGGTGTTATTTTGGTGCTGTTGTTAAACGGCTGCGATGACTATATTTTGCTTGCCGTTTTGGGTTATTTGGTGTTTAGCTTTCGAGGCGGAGATGCTGACAACCATACGTCACAGCGCTGATACGTGTATGGCGTATACAAAAAGGGTCTGTAAAAGAGGTTCGGAGGCTTTCCGTGCTTCTTTGACAGACCCTTATCATGTCAGTATTTTTATTTTTCAAGCAAGGCAATTCCGTGCTTAATGCGTTTTATGGTTTCATCCTTGCCCAAAATTTCGGCCAGCTCTACGCCGCCGCCGGGCGTGAAGGATTTACCTGATACCGCTACGCGCAGCGGCCATAAAATCAGGCCGTTTTTAACACCCAGCTTTTCAATTAAGGCAAACAAGGCTTCGTGCAGCGCGTCATACTGCCAGTCGGTTACACTCTCTAACACGGGTAAAATTTCCTGCAGGGAGGTCAGCGAATTTTCTTCGTTGGTTTTCATCTTTTTATGGCAGTAAAGTGACGGCTCATAGTCGGGCAGTACGTCAATAAAATCAAGCTGCTCCGGAATGTCCGAAAGCTTTTCGCAGCGGTCATGCAGCAGCTTTGCTACCTTTGCCAGGTCAATGTCCTCGCGCTTAATCCCTTGCTTTAAGTAAGGCAGCGCCTTTTCGTAAAAGGCTTCGGGGGTCAGCTTGCGGATGTACTCACCGTTCAGCCAATCCAGCTTTTGCGGATCGAAGATGGCAGGAGATTTACTGATGCCCTTAATATCGAAGGCTTCGATCATTTCCTGCAAATTAAATATTTCCTTTTCGCCGCCCGGGCTCCATCCCAGCAGGGCAATGTAATTCAATACGGCTTCTTTTAAATAGCCTTTGTTGATAAAATCTTCATAGGAAGCATCGCCTTCGCGCTTGCTCAGCTTTTTATGTGCATCACGCATAACGGGGGATACATGGATATAAGTCGGAATCTCCCAGCCGAAGGCTTCGTACAGCAAATTATATTTAGGCGTAGAGGATAGATACTCGCTGCCGCGGATAATGTGCGTAATATTCATTAAATGGTCATCAATTACGTTGGCAAAATTATAAGTGGGGTATCCGTCTGACTTTAAGAGAATATTATCATCCAAAGTGGCGTTATCAACCGAAATTTTACCGTAAATTTCATCATAAAACGTGGTTGTGCCGCGGCGCGGAATTTTTTGACGGATGACATAGGGTACGCCGCTTTTCAGCTTTTCTTCAATTTCCTCTTTGGAAAGGCGTGCACAGTGACCGTCATATTTCGGCATTAGTTTAGCGGCCTCCTGTTGAGCACGGAGCGCATCCAGACGTTCTTTATCGCAAAAACAATAGTAGGCGCCGCCAAGTTCAACCAGCTTTTTAGCATATTCGCGGTAAATACCCAAACGCTCACTTTGTACGTAGGGGCCGTAAGCGCCGCCGATATCCGGGCCTTCGTCATGCACCAGGCCTGTTTCGGCCATGGTTCTGTATATTAAATCCACAGCGCCGTCTACGTAACGTTCCTGATCGGTATCCTCAATACGCAGAATAAAATCGCCGCCGTTGTGTTTTGCAATTAAGTAGGCATACAGCGCCGTCCGCAGATTGCCGATGTGCATATAGCCCGTCGGACTGGGGGCAAACCGTGTTCTTACCTTTGTCATCTCTCTACATCCTTCCTTTATCAAACCGGTCGGGCACGACCGTTTACGTACTATCTTTAAGTATACCGCAATTTTTTTAGAAAATCAAGGATTTTGTTATAAAATTACTTTACCTTTTATATTTTTTGTGATATACTATACAATAGATGTTTTATAGGCAAATGTGGCAATATGCCCGACCCGCGGCAGATTGAGCATAAAAATACAATATAAAAGCATATATACAGACACAATTTAAACATTGCGGGTCAGAAAGGCTAGGCTTTCTAAATGAAAAAAATTTTGGAAAAACTGATTGGCAATTACAGCGACAGAGAGTTAAAACGCATCCGCCCGATTGCAGACAGTGTTATGGCGCTGGAGAATGAATATGCGGCGCTTTCGGATGAAGCATTAAAAGCCAAAACACCCGAATTTAAAAACCGCCTGGCAAACGGCGAAACGCTGGATAATCTGTTACCGGAGGCGTTTGCCACCGTCCGTGAGGCGGCTTGGCGCGTTCTTGGCATGAAGCACTTTTATGTGCAGGTATTGGGCGGCATTGTGCTGCACCAGGGTCGTATTGCCGAAATGAAAACAGGTGAAGGTAAAACCTTGGTTTCTACCCTGCCGGCATATTTAAACGCGTTGGAGGGGAAGGGTGTTCACATTGTAACCGTGAATGACTATTTGGCCAAGCGTGACAGTGAGTGGATGGGTAAGGTCTTTAAGTTTTTGGGACTGACGGTTGGCCTTATTATACACGAAATTCCACCCGAAGCGCGTAAAGCCAACTACGAAGCCGATATTACCTATGGTACCAATAACGAGTTCGGCTTTGATTATCTGCGTGATAACATGGTCATTTATAAAGAACAAATGGTGCAGCGCGGCCAGCATTATGCCATAGTGGACGAGGTCGACTCCATTTTGATTGATGAAGCCAGAACACCGCTTATTATTTCCGGAATGGGCGATAAGTCCACGGAGCTGTACCACATTGCGGATCGTTTTGCGCGCAGTCTGACCTGTCATCGTGTGACGGAATCGGATGATAAAACGCTGGACGATGATATTGAGGCAGATTACATTGTTGACGAAAAGGCACATACCGCAACGCTGACCAAAAACGGTGTTGCCAAAGCGGAAAAGGCCTTTAACTTAAAAAACTTCTCCGATCCGGAGAATATGACATTGCAGCATCATATTAACCAGGCTATCCGTGCGCACGGCATTATGCACCTGGATAAAGATTATGTGAACAAAGACGGCGAAATCATCATTGTAGATGAATTTACCGGCCGTTTAATGCTCGGCCGCCGGTATTCCGACGGTTTGCATCAGGCCATTGAGGCAAAAGAAGGCGTTAAGGTAGAGCGTGAAAGCAAGACGCTGGCAACCATCACGTTCCAGAATTATTTCCGGTTGTATCACAAGCTTTCGGGTATGACCGGTACGGCACAGACGGAGGAGGAAGAATTTCAGGATATTTACAAGCTGGACGTTATTGTGATTCCGACCAACCGTCCCATGGTACGTCAGGATTTGCCGGATTCGGTATATAAAACCGAAAAAGGTAAGTTAAATGCCGTTGTAGAGCAGGTTGTTGCTTGTCACGAAAAGGGTCAGCCCGTTCTGGTTGGTACGGTAACAATCGAAAAATCGGAGCTGATTTCCGGCATGCTTAAGCGCCGCGGGATTCGGCATGAGGTGTTAAATGCCAAGCACCACGAAAAAGAAGCAGAAATTATTGCGCAGGCCGGCAAGCTGGGCGCTGTGACCATTGCCACCAATATGGCAGGTCGTGGTACCGATATTATGCTGGGCGGTAATGCGGAATTTATGGCCAAGCACGAAATGAAGCGCCGCGATATGTCCGATGAACTGATTTCCGAAGCTATGGGCTTTTCGGATACGGACGATGCAGAAATTAAAGAAGCAAGAGCGCTCTTTTCGGAATTGATGGAAAAATATAAAAAAGAAATTGCACCCGAAGCCGAAAAGGTACGCGAGGCCGGTGGTTTGTACATCATCGGTACGGAGCGGCACGAATCCAGACGTATAGACAATCAGCTGCGCGGTCGTGCAGGCCGTCAGGGTGATCCGGGTACATCGCGCTTCTTCATCTCACTGGAGGATGATTTGATGCGTCTGTTCGGTTCGGAACGTATGACGGGTATTGTGAATGCGCTGGGCCTTGAAGAGGATCAGCCGATTGAACACAAAATGCTGTCCGGCGCCATTGAAAATGCACAAAAACGCGTGGAAGGGCGTAACTTCCAAATTCGTAAACACGTGCTGCAATATGATGATGTGATGAATCAGCAGCGTGAAATTATTTATGCACAGCGTCAGCAGGTATTAAACGGCGACAGCATGAAGGATTATATTTTAAAAATGCTGAAAGACTTCATTACAGAGATTGTTGACCGTTACACAGGCAGTACCGAAGCGGCGGACGAGTGGAATTTAAAGGGTCTTTTGGAGTATTTGGAGACCGTATATCTGCCGGAAGGCACGGTTACCTTTACGGACGATGATTTAAATTATTTAACAAAAGAAGAACTGATTGACAAGCTTTATGATGCAGGTCTTGCGCTGTATGAGCAGAAGGAAGCCGAGTTTACGCCGGACAATATGCGTGAGCTGGAACGTGTGATACTGCTGAAAACGGTTGACAGCAAATGGATGGATCACATTGATGATATGGATCAGCTGCGAAACGGCATTAATCTGCGTGCATACGCGCAGCGCGACCCGGTTATTGAGTATAAGTTTGAAGGCTACAATATGTTTGAAGAAATGATTGCAGCCATCCGTGAGGATACCATTAAATATCTCTTCCATGCACGGATTGAAGTGCCGCAGGAACGTGAAATGGTGGCAGAACCGGTTCGTGCCGGTCTGGCAGGAGATGAAGAGAAGAAGCCGGTACAAAAATCGGGCGAAAAGGTCGGCCGTAACGATCCGTGCCCCTGCGGTTCCGGCAAAAAATATAAAAAGTGCTGCGGTGCAGGCGAATAAGACACACAGAATTTTTTTGATGAAGGGACTGAAAATATTGCTGGTAGAGTACGATCAATATCGTCTTGATCTCCATGCTATGGAGAAAGTGATTTTAGAACTGAGGGATTCACTTTGAAGTCGCTAAAAATGAAAAGGAAATAGAGCAGCTGGAGGCGCAGTCGGCTGAAGAAAATTTTTGGAACGATATGGAGGCCTCGCAAAAGGTTTTGCAAAAATTAAAGCAGCTTAAGGCAAAGGCAGAGCGCTACCATGCCTTATACAGTGCATGGGAGGATACTACCGCGCTTTGCGAACTGGCCATTGAGGAAAATGACGACAGTGTGCTGGATGAGTTGACACAAGAGGTAAAAGCCCTTTCGGAAAACATTGAAACCTTGCGGCTGGAAACGCTTTTATCGGGCAAATATGACGCCAACAATGCCATTTTATCGCTGCATCCCGGTGCAGGCGGTACCGAGGCGCAGGATTGGGCGGAAATGCTTTTGAGAATGTATCAGCATTGGGCGGAACGGCGCGGCTTTGCCGTGGAAACGCTTGATTATTTGGCCGGTGATGAAGCCGGCGTGAAAAGCGTGACCATTCAAATCACCGGCGAAAATGCCTATGGTTATGCCAAGAGCGAAAAGGGCGTACACCGTTTGGTGCGTATTTCGCCGTTTGATGCGTCCGGCAGACGGCATACATCGTTTGCATCGGTGGATGTTATGCCGGAAATCAGTGATGATATAGATGTGCAGATTAACCCCGATGACTTGCGGATTGATACCTTCCGTTCGGGCGGCGCGGGCGGTCAGCACGTTAACAAAACCGATTCGGCCATTCGCATTACGCATATCCCGACCGGTGTGGTTGTTGCCTGCCAAAATGAACGCTCACAGCATCAGAACAAGGAAACGGCCATGAAAATGCTGAAGGCAAAGCTTGTAGAGATGGCCGAACGCGAGCACAAGGAAAAAATTGACGATTTAAAGGGCGATATGAAGGAAATTGCGTGGGGCAGCCAAATCCGTTCCTACGTATTCCATCCGTACAGCATGGTGAAGGATCACAGAACAAACTGGGAGACGGGTAACATCGGCGCTGTTATGGACGGTGATTTGGATCCCTTTATTAACGCTTATTTAAAAGCGGCAAGCTTGGGTACTTTGCAGCTGAAATAGGCATAAACCTGTCCGGCCTTTCATATGGTAATACGGGGAGGATGGGTAAGGAGGCATATACTATGTTTAAAAAAATTACATTTTTGGCGGCGGTCATTGCCGTGTTTTTAATGACGAATACAGGCGGATTTCCACAGCAGGCACAAGCCGTCTCGTTTACGGATATAACCGAAAATCACGCTTGGGCGAAGGATGCCATTGATGCGCTTGTATCGGACGGCGTGATAGAGGGCATGGACGCAGCGACCTTTGCGCCGGATGAACAGGTGACAAAAGAGCAGTTTGCCAAAATGCTTTCGCTTGCGCTTTCGGTTGAAACGCAGCCGGATGCGCCGCAGAGCTATACCGATGTGGCGGCAGAACGCTGGTCGTTCCCGTATATTGAAGCCATTCGCGATTATTTTCCACTAGAGGAAAACGCGCCGGTTAATACCTTTAATCCGCAGCGGCCGTATACACGGCAGGAGGTTGCGGCAACCATTGTAAATGGTATGGGGCTTTCGGCAGCGTCCAATCTTTTTAACAAATCTGTTTTAGAGGACTTGTATACAGACGCGGCATCGGTCAGCGAGCCGATTAAAACGCAGGTGGCCATAGCGGTAGAGCGCGGCATACTGCGCGGTGCGGATGGCCAGATTCGTCCAGAGGCAACGGTAACACGTGCCGAAGCAGCGGTCTTTATCCATCGTATGGTTTTAATCCGGCAGGGACGCGGTGAGCTTTCTTTTGTGACCAGTACACCGATTGTGGGAGAAAGCCAAGTGAGCTTGGAACGCGCCAAGGAATGGGCAAGAGAAAAGGGAGCACATCAGCGCTTTATTGACATTGCGGATATTTACTGGAAATACGGCGAGATTACCGGCATCCGTCCTGAGGTGCTGTATGCGCAGGCCGCAAAAGAAACGGGTTATGGCAAATACGGCGGTCGTGTACTGCCGGAGCAGAATAACTGGGCCGGTATCAAAACCGCCACAGCAACGGGTGATGCAACAGAGGATCATGAAACCTTTGCCACACCGGATGACGGTGTTCGTGCTCACTTTAACCATATGGCGGCTTATATTGGCTTAGAGCCTGTCGGCGAGCCGCACGGCAGATACTATTCGGCACGGACAACGCCTTGGGCCGGAACGGTTAAAACCGTGGAGGAACTGGGCAACAAGTGGGCGCCGGAGCATACCTATGGTTATAGCTTGGTCAACAATTATTTAAAGCCTATGATGGGGCAATAACAAAAATGGGGTCATACCCTAACAGAAAAAGAATGCAAAAAGGCTGCCGCAAGTGAGTGCACTCACTGCGGCAGCCTTTTTTGGGGGTTATCGGGAATCAGACAATTCCCTTGGTTTCATAGGTTACCTGGTTTCCGTTTACCGTTACCAAGTAGTATTTCACATACGAAATGTTGGAAGCAGGCGGTTTTAAGCCGATACTAGGGAAAACACCGGCGGTAGTAATATAACGTACGCCGTGTTCAACCGTGGTTTCGTTCACAAAGCCGCCGCCGAACACGTACACTGTGCAGCCTTTGTGTGCGGCTTGCTCCATCAGCTGCTTAAACAACGTCACTTCGGTTGGGTTTGACGAAATGTTATGATCGTTTAAAAACACAAACAAATTGCCGCCCGAAAGGGCTTCTACCTCATTTTTCAGCTTCGTCAGCTGCGTTTTGTCAGAGCCGTAAAGTGTTGCACCGGAGGCATTTTTCATTGTGATAAAGGTGCTGCCGTTATATGTGAAGCGGAAGTAGTTATCAGCCGTGACCTTGCAATCGCCCAAAGCTGCAAGCAGGCCATCGTTTACACTGTTGCCGACGAAAAGGTTAATGCCGCTTTCGCGCCCGACCGCGCTTGTTACGCCGTTCATGATGTAAAGGTCAAACAGCTTGGCCGGTGTGCGTGTGTTGCCGAATACGGTGAATCGAAAACTGTTTTCGCTTTCCAAATCCTTGGCGGTTTGCTGCACATCCTGTTTGACTGTGTTTTTGGGCAGTTTGACGGCTTCTGCGCCGCCGACCGTTACAACCGTGTGTGCTGTCACGTCGCCAACAGACGCGGCAATGACGGTTGAACCGGCAGCCAGGGCATGTACGCTGTTCGATTCCATAGTTGCTACAGCCGTATCTTCAACGGCAATTTGCACATCCTTGGGGTAAATGGTTGCAGACTCGCCCTGTGCATCTGTGCCCTTTAAAAGCAATGTGCAGTTTTCACCCGGGTTCAGCGGTACATCGGTTAAATGAAAGTCAAGTCGATACGGCGTATCCAGCACCGACAGTGTGATTTCGTCCGTAAATTCCGCCGTTGCGGCACGGATGACGGCACGCCCCGGTGCAGTGGGGTAGAAGGTGTTGTTTTCAATACGGCCGCTGCCTTCTGTCACCTCCCAGGTAATGTCTTCGGGGGACACCTCACCCATGCTGCGTCCGTATTGATCTATCATATTCAGATGCAGCCAAACGGAGGTGCCGGAAAAAACGGCCGAATCGTCACCTTTTAACTGTATGGCAGACAGAACGGGGTCACCTAAATCCTTTGTACGGATGCCGACGGAATTTGTTACGGCGCGCTTGCTGCCATCAGACGGAGTGTTCACAACCTTTTGCGAACCGTCCTGCTGTTGTACACTCATTAGGGTAGAGCCGCCGCCGTCTAAGTTCATAGCGTTATAGCAGCCCAGCTCTGCCATTAAATACCCAAGCTGTGTCATCGTCATTCCGGCTGCGCCGGAGCGGCGGCCGTCCACGGCAACCAAAGTAATGATTTTACCGGTTTGGTCAACGCCGACAGCCGAACGCGGATGTGTGCCGTACACGTTGTGGGAGTATGATTTGGGAATTGCGCCCTCAATCAGCACCATACCGCCGCCGCCAACAGCAGTTTCGATATTCTGAAAATTCGGTGCGGTGGAAATGTCAATCGTGACTTGACTTCCTACGGATAAATGGTCATCCAAAAAAGTATTCATGCTCAAATCGCAGGCCAAAACATAGCCCTCTTCGGGGATAGCCACAGGGCCGACATCACGGTTTTTTTGCGTTACAACACCGTTTTCGACAACAAGCTCCAACACGTTCCCCTCCGAACCGGGGGTTGTTTCGCCCCAAGGACGGGTATACATAACAAGGCCTGTCATACTGTCGTACTTGTTAATGACGGCAATGGGAGCAGATGTACCGTCCGGTGCGGTTACAGTGAAGGAATATGTGAATGGGTTAAAATACAGTGTATTTTCGTCCTTGGGCTGATATAGAACATTCATTTTTTCATAGGCAGCCGGAGAGGTGCGCAGTACACCGTCCGCAATTTCCAGACCGATGGCGCTGCCGCGTCCCGGCTGGCCGGATTTGGGCGAGAAAAAGTCGGCATTCACGGCGGCTAAAGCGTTTTCCTGCACGGCGGAATCATATGTGTTTTGCAAATAACTTTTTCCTTTTGCATGACTGAAAACGTCAAATTTTAAATGGGGGTGGTTCAGGTCGGCCTGCACGACGTAAATATCCTGCCATCCGTTTTCCAAAAGCTTTTGAATGTGTCGATATGTAACCCCCTGCACAATCGTTTCTTCGGTTGTGACGGATAAATCGGCTGCGTAGGTCGGCAAAGCCGAAACCAGCAAAAACATACAGGCGCAAAGCCAAGTTAGATACTTCTTTTTCATTACGGTCTCCTTTGTATTGAAAAGGGGCTGTAAAAATAGCTTTTTACAGCCCGTGTTTTTTTTACATTCTTTAAACTTTACATCTCTGATTGTGTTTGCACAACTTTTTTCAGGTATTGCAGAAATTCGTCATGTAAATCCGGTCTGTCAAGGGCAAAATCCACGGTGGCCTCCAAATAGCCTTGCTTGGAGCCGACATCGTAGCGCCGCCCAATGAAATCATATGCGTATAAATCTTCTTTTTCGGCCAGCATGCGCAGGGCATCGGTCAGCTGAATTTCGCCGCCGGCACCGGGCTGTGTTTGCTCCAGACAACGGAATATATCCGGCGATATAATATATCGGCCGAGCACGGCAACGTTAGAAGGCGCTGTACCGGGTGCAGGTTTTTCGACCATATCGTCAACGTGATACATCCGATCGCCGATTTTTTGTCCTTTAATAATGCCGTATTTGGAGGTTTCAGATTCGGGAATGGTTTGCACACCCAAAATGCTGGCCTGGTAGGTTTCGTATTGCTCAATCATTTGCTTCAGACAGGGTGTTTCCGAAGCGACAACATCATCGCCCAGCAAAACGGCAAACGGCTCGTTTTCGGCAAAAAACTTGGCGCAGTAAATGGCATGCCCCAAACCCTTTGCTTCCTTTTGGCGGACATAATGAATGTTGGCCAGGTTAGAGATTTTTTGCAAAACCTCTAAATAATCAAGCTTACCCTTTTTTTCAAGCTCTGTTTCCAGCTCGTAGGATTTATCGAAATGATCCTCAATGGCGCGCTTGGTACGGCCTGTTACAATCAAAATATCTTCAATGCCCGAGGCAGCAGCTTCTTCGACAATATACTGCAGGGTCGGTTTGTCAACAATGGGCACCATCTCTTTGGGGATAGCCTTGGTTGCCGGTAAAAACCGTGTGCCGAGTCCGGCGGCAGGGATGACAGCTTTTCTGATTTTCATATTGAATCCTCCTTAGTTGCAGATTGTATAGTCCAGTCGGGAACGGCGTTTCGCATTGCCGTAAACAGGCGCTGCTTTGTGCCGTGATTTTCATGCTCCAATTGTCCCAGCAGTGTTTTTACATATTCGCGCTTGGTGTTGCCGTCGGCAGGGCAGGTGTTATGTACAACCGGCAGCTGCGCCTTCAGGACAAATTTGCGGATGTCGTTTTCCGGAATGTAAATAAAAGGTCTCAGCAGGGTAACATCCATGCGGTCAAGATGCGTGACGGGTGCAAAGCAATTAACGCGCCCTTCAAACAGCAAGCTCAGCATAAAGGTTTCGATGACATCGTCATAATGATGTCCCAGCATAATTTTGGAAAGGCCGCGTTTTTTGGCTACGGTATTTAAGGCACCGCGCCGCAGGTTTGCGCATAATGCGCATGGATTTTTTTCTTTTCTGTAATCAAAAACAATTTCTTTAATTTGCGTCTTTTCAATGGTGTAGGGAACGTCAAGCGATTCGCAAAGCGTTGTGAGCGGCGAAAAATCCATGTTGCCCATTCCCATATCCAGTGTGATGGCCTCCAAATGAAAGGACGCCGGATAAAAACGGCGCAGCGCTGCGGCGGCCACCAAAACCGCTAAAGAATCTTTACCGCCGGAAAGGCCGACGGCAATTCGGTCGCCGGATTGAATCATGTTGTAATCTTCAACGGCACGGCGCATTTTGCCTAAAATTCGCTGCATAGTGTGTTTGCCTCGTTTCTTATGTCGGTATCTTTCTTTTATTGTATCACATCCAATGCGGATTTTCAACCGTATTTGGGCAGAAAGAAAAGATTTCAGAATTTGTTAATTTTTTCCGAAATGCATGTTGCCGTTCCGTCCTGCAAGCGTAGTGTAAAGAAAGTGCCAGGCTGCAATGCATTGACAGATGAGATGGGGGCGCCCTCTTGCGTGGCAGCATAGCTGTATCCGCGCGACAAGGCCGAAAGCGGACTGAGCGCATTCAGCTTGCCGGCCTGCATTGCCAAGCGGTTGCAGGCGGTTTCATATAAGGCTGTAAAAGCATGCTGATTGTCTTTTTGCAGAAGGTCAACCATCATACGCAAGTCAGCCAAACGGCCTTCAAAATCGGTTAACGTGTGGTGTGACTGCAAGGCATTTAAGGCGTTTTTGCGCAATTGCAGGGCATAACGGATGTTTGATGTCAGCGAGGTGCGCAAAGCAAAAAGACGTTCTTGCAGCTCTGCGGCAGAAGGTACGGCAAGCTCTGCTGCGGCCGAGGGGGTCGGCGCACGCAAATCAGCGACAAAGTCGGCAATGGTAAAATCGGTTTCGTGACCGACGGCAGAAATAATCGGTATGTCGGAGTTAAAAATAGCACGGGCAACGCTTTCTTCGTTAAAGGCCCATAAATCCTCAATCGAGCCGCCGCCGCGGCCGAGGATGATCACGTCACCAACGCGGTGACGGTTTAATAAAGAAATGGCGGCAACAATTTGCGGCGCAGCCTCTTGCCCCTGTACGGCGACAGGAACAAGCTTAACGGCAGCCGCAGGGTAGCGACGGCCTAAAATGTGCAAAATATCGCGTACGGCAGCGCCGGAAGAAGCCGTAATGACGCATACCGTTTGCGGATAAAGGGGCAGCGGTTTTTTAAGAGCAGGGTCAAACAGCCCTTCCTCTGCCAAACGTTTTTTTAATTTTTCATAGGCTAAGTATAAAGCGCCCTCACCGTCCGGCTCCATGGAATTTATATAAAGCTGATACGAACCGCCCGGTTCATAAACCGAAATACGTCCGCGCGCTATGATTTTCATACCGTCCTCCGGCACAAAGCGAAGCGATGTTGCAGCGGAGCGGAACATAACGGCACGCAAAACGGAAGCTTCATCCTTTAAGGTCAAATAGATATGTCCCGAAGGGTGACGCTTGCAGTTTGAAATTTCGCCTTTGATACAAATATCTTTTAAATAGCCGTTATGGTCGAGCACACGGCGGATATAATGGTTAACTTCCGATACGCTGACGGTTAAAATTTCCTGTTCCATGTCGGCTCCTTTACGGTCACAAGACAGATGCAAATTTTGTTATCATTCAGCTTTTTGGGCTTTGTATATGGCAGATAAAACGCCGTTGACAAAGGCAGAAGCCTTTTCGCCCTCGTAATCCTTTGCAAGCTGAACAGCCTCGTTAATGGCAATGCTATCCGGGATTTCGTCATTATAAAGCATTTCGCAAATGCCGATTCGCAGCGTGGCCAAGGTGACCTTAGATAAGCGCGCAAGGCTCCATCCGCGTGCGTTTTGGGCAATTAAATCATCAATTTCGGCGGCGTGTTCCAGCGTAGCATGCACAAGATTTTCAAGGTAATCCTTTTGTCCGTCCACCTCGCTGCGGTAGTTGTAGTAAAGCTCCATCAGCTGATCTGCGTCCAGCTTTTGAAATTCGTACTCAAAAATTACGATAAACCCGGCCTCGCGGGCTTCTTTTCTCGTCATAGTAATACTCCTGTCTATGTAAATTTCTTTAGTCTGCAAGATTATAAAATATACCCCAGTGCTTCGGTTAAATTTTTGGCCGGCAAAATGCGCAGGCCTTCGGGGATGCGCAAATTTTTAAGATTTGCCTGCGGAATCAGACAGGCCTTAAAGCCCAGCTTTAACACCTCAGAAAGACGACGCTCCATTTGGCTGACGGCGCGAAGCTCGCCGGTTAAACCAACTTCGCCGATGGCGGCTAAGGCAGAATCGATGGGTTGATTCCGAAAGGCCGATGCAATGGCCAGGGCTAAAGCAAGGTCAACAGCAGGCTCGTCCAACCGAATACCGCCGACAATGTTTACATAGGCATCTTGATTTTGCAGGCTCAGCCCCACGCGTTTTTCCAAAACGGCAATCATTAAATTGACACGGTTATAATCCATTCCCGTGGCCATGCGGCGCGGCATGCCAAAGGCAGAAGGGGAAACCAGAGCCTGAATTTCGGCCAGCATGGGTCTTGTTCCTTCAAGGGTACAGACAACGGCAGAACCGGGTGCCTGACTGGGGCGACCCTCCAAAAGCATCATGGAGGGGTTTTCTACCTCGTGCAGACCTGTTTCCGTCATTTCAAAAACGCCGATTTCGTTTGTGGAACCGAAACGGTTTTTAACAGCGCGCAGCACACGATAGGTATGGTTGCGCTCACCTTCAAAATACAGGACACAATCAACCATGTGCTCTAAAACCTTGGGGCCTGCAATGGCACCGTCCTTTGTGACGTGGCCAACGATGAATACCGCCGTGCCGGTTTCCTTTGCATAGCGCATAAAGGCCATTGTTGTCTCGCGTACCTGGCTGACGCTGCCGGGTGCGGAGGCAATGTCCGGGTGGAACATGGTCTGCACGGAGTCGATGATTAATACATCCGGCTGTACTTCGTCCAAAGCGGCACGGATGACGGTAATGTCCGTTTCGGCCAAAACCAAAAACGAAGGGGCACTCTCGGAAAGGCGATCGGCGCGCATTTTCAGTTGCTTCTCCGATTCCTCACCGGATACATAAAACAGCCGCGCGGTTTTGTCCAGATTAGTGGCCAGCTGCAGCAAAAGCGTGGATTTACCGATACCGGGATCACCGCCGACCAAAACAAGGGAGCCGCGGACGATACCGCCGCCCAAAACACGGTCTAACTCACCGATGCCGCAGGGGAACCGCTGATAATCGGTTACATCCACTTCGCTCAGCTTAGTGGGTTTTGCGCGGCCAACGATAGACGGTGTGCGCGAAACGGAGGATTTTGCTGTTTGTGTAATCTCTTCTTCCAAAGTATTCCAGGCGTTGCAGCTGGGGCATTTGCCCATCCATTTGGCAGTTTCGTAGCCGCAGGCACTGCATACATATTTTGTCTTTATCTTCACGTTGTACTCTCTTTCTGCTCAAGCGGCCTTTTTAATCAGCAACGGGTTCGGCTGTCGTTTCGTCGCTCGGAAGCTCTGCAACAGCCGATTCAGCCTCCGGCTCCTCCGGCGGCGCAGTACCGATAATTTCAATTCGATCGCTGGGCACATAGGTGCTTTTTGTCAGCAGCTCTTTTTTAACAACGCTGCCGTTTTGCTTTGTAATTTTATATGTATTATAGCTGCTGCCGTTTGAACCCTTTTGTTCGACCTTAACCGTTCCGGCAGGCAGTGTCGGATCCTCTTTTTGCACCAATTTGGCTTGTGTGGTACCTGTGTTTTCGGTTTGAATCTCTATCATTTTGCTCTTATCATCCTTCTTGCCGTAAATAGAGATGGCATTGGTGCCGCCCGATGCGGAAGCCACGATTTTGATAGGCGCGCTTGTGTTGTTGGCAAAGCGAAAATCAATACTGCCGTATGAAACGGTCGCATCGCGGCCGAGGGGGACATACGAAACGGGCAGTGAATGATTGGTTCGCTGTGTTATATGAAGGTCTGCCAGCACAACGGCATTAAACAGGGTTGATGACACTTGACAAATACCGCCGCCCACGCCCGGTTCTACCTTATTTCCCACATAGACGTTTGCCGTACGGAAGCCGCGTTCGGTTGTGCGCGGGCCAACCGTGTCATTATAGGAGAAAATATCTCCGGGAGCCAGCACAACTTCGTTGATTTTTTTGCAGGCTAAGCTGACATTGTAAGAACGTGCCGTATCGCCTGCGTTGTATTTTGAACTGTAGCTGCCCAACAGGTCGTTAAACAGAGAAGCTTTCAGCTGTGATGCCGTTAGCGAGGCAGGCGTCACGGTGATGGGAATTTTGATTACGGTTCCTGTGGTTTCATCAATGATTTTTTGCGCTTCTTTCTGGTCAAAACGAATCCCCGGTTTTTCGTCAATAATCACCAGTTTTTGATTTTCAACCTTATAGCTTGCGTCAACGGGATCGCCGCAGATTTCTTCATAAATGGCAGCGGCGTTTGGTTCTGCCGGACGCACTTCCTCAAGCTCCAGCTGCAGTACGCCGTCGGACAAGGTTAAAGCCTTGCTTTTAAAAAGCTCTGCGGCGGCAGATTGGTTCAGACAAAAGCCTGCAACACCTCTTGTAACGATCAACTCCGTTTCGCCGGGCTCCAGCTTCATTTCCTCGCCGGGACGGTCTGCCAAGGAGGCCAATTCACCTATTTTGGAGGTCAGAACTTCGTCATTGCAGCGAATGACGGGCGGCAGCACAAGCGGATGCTTTTTATAGCTGCGGATTTCTTTCAGTCTGTGAAAGGGATTGCCGGTTCTGGCGGCTGCATATGCGGCCGATGTGGTGCTATCTGCGTCAATTTCGGCAGAAAGCGCGGACAGGTCAACACTCACTTCTTGTTCGCTGCAACGCAGACGGATAGTTCCCGTCAGAAAAGGGGCATAATGCTCACGCACAGCCGTTTCGGCTTCGTCTTGCGTCATGCCGCTTACATCGACCTCTCCAACATAGATCCCTTTATAAATTGACGAGCTGCGCAAACGGGCAGCTGCCGTAATACCAAAAGCCAGTATAATCAAAAGCAGGCATAAAAGCGCAGCCAATATAAAAATCCGCTGCGGCTTTATATTCAGTTTTTTTCTTTTTGCCGTAAGCATATTATCACTCTCCATCTACTATTATAAATGGAAAAACGCAATTTGTAAACCATTTTATCGCATTTTCACAATGTTTTTCATATTTTGTCGATTGCCGATCGGTATTTTAAAATAAAAAGAACGGACTGCCTGCACAATCGGCAAAACAGCCCGTACAAATTATCGGTTTAAAAGCCAGACAGCCAAATTTAAATAACCGGCAAAGGTTATCCATAACCAATATGGCAGCATTAAATATCCTGCGGCGTGGCTGATACGGTAAAATTTTGCAACCGCAATACCGGTGATGAGCCACAGCAAAAGCAAAACCCAAAAGGCAGCAAAAGGAGCCTGAAAACGGAAAAACACAATCGGCCATAAAAAATTAATGGCTAAGGAGGCCGCATAAAAATACAGCGCATCGCGCACATAGGGCTTGTTTGTGCCGCGGCTTGCAACTAAGTAACTGGCCAGGCCGATTAAAATAAACAAAATTGTCCATATAATCGGGAACAAAAAGCCGGGCGGCGCAAGCGGCGGCTTTTGCAGGGCAGCATAAAAAATCATACTGTTTTTTGTTAAAAGGGCGGAAAGACCGCCGACAGCCAGCGGAATGGCAACGGCAAGCACTATTTTTAAAATTTTTTTCAGGTTAATGACCTTAAAGTGATTGCTCACAACACATACACCTCTTTTTAATAAGGATATATGCTACAGTTTATGCGAGCATACACAACTTTATACAAAAAATCGAAATTTTGCATCCTCAGTCCAGCGGCATGACAATTTCCTGCCCGATGGACAGTGCAGAGCTGTTCAGGTTATTTTCGTATTTTACCTTTTCGATAAACAAACGTAAATCCATTTTTTCGGGCTTATACGGCTCGCACAGTGTCCAAAGCGTATCGCCGCTGTCGGCCGTAACGGTTACTTCGTGTATACCGTTATCGGCAAGCGTCCCCAAAGAGGCAGCAAAGAGGAGAAAAACGATGGCCAGCAGGGTATACAGCTTCATTCTCTGACGCTTGGCCTTGGCTTGGTAGGAAATTCTTCTTCTGCGCTTTGTCATATAAAACAGCTCCTTTGTTTAGAACTATCGTTCGATAAAAACTAGAACTTTTGTTCTGTGATGTTATTTTAACAGAACAAACGTACGATGTCAAGAGGTTTTTGTCGAAAAAAGTAAAAAACAACCAAAAGGTTGTAATTTGTGCCGTCCATTATTTTTGGTGAGTTTTATAATTGATGAATTTACAATCGTGTGCTATAATAAATATTGTATGCTGTAATGAAGCAAGCTGATTGGCGGATTGCTATATATATGCTTGACGTATTATATTGTTTGGGAGTTTTCTTGTATGCGGCAAAAACGGATTATGGCATGTGATATGATTTATAATAGGATGATAGATTAAAAACGGGAGCATTAGTATGATGGAACGCAGAAAAACAAAAGAAATTCGTGTCGGCAAGGTTGGCATCGGCGGTGAGAACCCGATTTCCATACAATCCATGCTTTGCGCACCGAACGGTGATTTTGATGCCGCTTTGACACAAACGCGTGCACTGGCAGCAGCCGGATGCGATTTGGTGCGCCTAGCCGTGATAGATGACGACAGCCTTTCGGTGGTCAAGCAACTGAAAGCGGCTGTGGATATTCCGCTTGTGGCGGACATTCAATTTGATTATCGCTTGGCGCTTGGCGCTATAGAGGCAGGTATTGATAAAATCCGCTTAAACCCCGGCAACATCGGCAACGAAGAACGGGTGCGGCAGGTGGTTATGGCGGCTAAGGCCAAAGGGATTCCGATTCGGGTCGGCGTAAATGCCGGATCTGTTTCGCAAAAATGCCTTCAAAAATACGGCAAGGTTTGCCCAGAAGCGCTGGTGGAAGAAGCGTTGGGGCAGATTCGTATTTTAGAAGCCTGCGATTTTTACGATATTGCCGTATCTTTAAAAGCATCCTCCGTGCCGATGATGATTGAAAGCTATCGGCTGATGGCAGAGAAGGTGGCGTATCCCCTGCATTTGGGTGTGACCGAAGCCGGAACGGTTTACAGCGGCACGGTGAAATCGGCGGTGGGCATCGGCACACTTTTGGCAGAAGGCATCGGCGATACCATTCGTGTTTCGCTGACGGCTGACCCGGTGGAAGAAGTACGCGCTGCAAAGGAACTGCTTTCGGCGTTGGAGCTGCGAACCGATCATGCCAAGCTGGTTTCGTGTCCGACCTGTGCACGGTGCAGCGTTAATTTAATTCGCATTGCCGAGCAGGTTAACAAGCGGTTGGATGAAGTAAAAAAACCGGTTAAAATCGCTGTGATGGGGTGCGTGGTAAACGGCCCCGGTGAAGCACGTGATGCGGATATCGGCGTGACGGGCGCAAAAGGGGAAGGTCTTTTGTTTAAAGAAGGCCGCATTATTCGGCGTGTGGCAGAAGAAAACATTATTGACGCACTGTTTGAGGAATTGGATAAGATGGGTGCTCTTTCGTAAAAAGCACAAACGAGAGAAATGTATGAATATAGGAAGGATAGCATGGCGGATTTATTACATACCCTGGCAGATGACGCACTGGTAAGCCGTTTGCGCGGTGCAGAGCTGTCACGGTTTCAGATATTTCAAAAAGAGAGAAAAGTTCAAATCGGTCTTTTGGCCAAAGAGGTTGTTGAAAATCATGTCTTAAACGAATTTTGCAGTACGGTTAAGAAAAATTTTCAGCTGGACGCGGTGGAACTGGATTTTCATTACGCGATGCCGGTGCTTTCGGAGGATACGGTAGAACTGATATGGCAGGATTTACAGGCGGAGGTTTTTCAAAAGCTGCCGTCGTCACGTGCACTGCTTTTAAACAGCTATGCCTCCTTTTCGGAGGGGCATATGGTGATTCATTTGAAATTCGGCGGCGATAAGGCCTTGCGTGACAACGGGATGGAAGCCTTTTTAAAAAAACGTCTGCATGACGTGTACCTTTCGGATGCCGAGGTGGAATTTTGCAATGAAGCCATCTCGCCCGATGAGATTTTGAAAAAAGTGGACAGGCAAATGAATCATTTGGTGCACACGGTGGAAGCCGTAAGCGAGCCATCGCCGAAACCGGCACCTACGGCCGGATTGGTGCGCGAAAAACCGAGCACCTTTGATGGTGTTTTAATCGGTAAAGCTTTTGGCGGCACCTTGACGCCTATTGCCAATGTAGATGAAGGCAGCGGCCGCATTATGCTGGAGGGACAAGTCATCTATCTGGAAATGCGTCCCTTAAAAAGCGGAGAAAAGACACTGGTGGAAATGCATATAGCCGATCAAACCGGCTGCATTGCCTGCAAGGCGTTTTTAAAGGATGATAAACTGGCACCTGTGCAGGGTGAGCTTCAGGTGGGAGACGGTGTGCAAATTTCGGGTCGTGCGCAGTATGACAGCTTTTCCAAGCGTCTTTGCGTGATGATTCAGGCGCTGATGAAGGTAGAACTGGATTACACACCGGAATGTCTTGATAATTTGCTGTTAGGTATGCCCTTTAGCGGCGGCACAGCTACACCGATTTGCGAGCTGAATGAAAACAGCGGTGAAGTGATTATAGAAGGCCGCGTGATTGCAAACGAGGTACAGGAATTAAAAAACAGCAAAACGCTTTTGGAGCTGTATGTGGCGGATGATGAAAGCTGCGTGATTTGTAAGGCGTTTTTGACCGAACAGCAGTCTATGAAGCTGGGCGCACCCAAAAAGCTGGCCGGGGTACGGATTGCCGGAACGGCACAATATGACACTTATGCAAAAGAAGTTGTTGTGATTATACGCGATATGATGAAAATGAAGGTTTCCGTGCGGCCGGATACGGCAGAGGAAAAACGCGTGGAGCTGCATGCACATACCACAATGTCTGCCGAGGACGCAACGGTGAAGCCCTCGCAACTGATTGCACGTGCGGCGGCTTGGGGACACAAGGCCATTGCCATTACCGACCATGGTGTTGTACAGGCCTATCCCGAAGCGTTTGATGCCGGCGAAAAAAACGGCATTAAAATCATTTACGGCATGGAGGGATATTTGGAGGCAGAGGACGCCGCCTTTGTGGAAAATCCCAAGCCGATGCCACTGATGGGTGACTTTGTTGTATTTGATATTGAAACCACCAGCCTTTCGGCACGGTACGGCGAAATTATTGAAATTGCCGGCGTTAAGCTTTCGGGCGGTAAAATTGCAGATACGTTTTCGCAGTTTGTAAGGCCGGAAAAAACCGTACCGTATCATATTACGGAGCTGACAAATATTACAGACGGTATGGTACGCAATGCCGAGCCGATTTCGGCCGTTTTGCCTGCGTTTTTGGAGTTTTGCAGCGGTTGTGTGCTGGTGGCGCACAATGCCGGTTTTGATGTGGGCTATATTAAAAAGAAGGCAGAGGATTTGCATTTGCCTTTTGATTTTTGCTATATGGATACACTGATGCTGAGCCGCCGTTTGCTGCCCGTTAAAACGCATAAGCTGGACAAGGTAGCCAAACATCTGGGCTTTTCGTTTGAGGGGCATCATCGTGCCATTAACGATGCCGAAGTGACGGCGCGCATTTTTTTGCATTTTGCGGAACTGATGGAAGGCATGGAGATTGCCGACGTGACGGAGGTTAACGACAAGCTGGCGGACAGCAGCATGAAGCGGCATAACAAGACCTACCATGCCATTATGCTGGTGCAGAACATGACGGGACTGAAAAACCTGTATCATTTGGTTTCAAAGTCTCATTTGGATACCTATTATAAGCGGCCGCGCATTACAAAGGCCATGTTTAATGAACATCGTGAGGGTATTTTGCTGGGCAGCGCCTGTGAAGCAGGGGAGCTGTATCAAAAAATGCTGCACGGCGCAACACGGGACGAGCTTGTTCAAATCGCGTCTTATTATGACTATCTTGAGGTACAGCCGCTGGGCAACAATAACTTTATGCTGCGGAATCACATGGTATCGGACATCAGCGAGCTAGAGGACATGAACCGCGCGATTGTGGCGCTGGGCGACAGCCTTGGCAAAAAAGTGGTGGCGGCTTGCGATGTGCACTTCCTAGATGAAAAGGATGCCATTTACCGCCGTGTTTTGCAAACGGCCAAGGGCTATGATGATGCGGCAGAGCAAGCGCCGCTTTATTTGCGGACAACGGAAGAAATGCTTGCGGAATTTTCGTATTTACCCTGTGAAAAGGCCTATGAAATTGTTGTGACCAATTCAAACGCCATAGCGGAATTAATCGGCGAGGTGCGCCCCATCCCGAAGGACACCTATCCGCCCGAAATGCCGGGTGCAACTGAGGAGCTGAAAGCGCTTTCTTACGGCAAGGCCTACGAGCTTTACGGGGAAGATCTGCCGCCGCTTGTCAAAGAACGTATGGAAAAGGAGCTTGTTCCGATTATTAAATACGGTTTTTCGGTTATGTATATGATTGCGCAAAAGCTGGTAACCAAGTCGCTTTCGGACGGCTATTTGGTTGGCTCGCGTGGGTCTGTCGGTTCTTCCTTTATTGCCTTTTTGTCGGGCATTACGGAAATTAACTCACTGCCGCCGCACTATTTGTGCCCCAACTGTAAAAATGTTGAATTTATCACGGACGGCAGCTACAGCATGGGTGCGGATATGGATGATAAAAACTGCCCCAAGTGCGGCACGAAATATAAAAAAGACGGTTACGATATTCCGTTTGAAACGTTTTTGGGCTTTGACGGCGATAAAGAGCCGGATATTGACTTAAACTTTTCCGGCGAATATCAGAGCGTTGCGCACAAATATACCGAAACGCTTTTTGGTGAAGGACACGTATTCCGTGCCGGAACGATCGGTACGCTGGCCGAAAACACGGCGATGGGTTACATCCGTAAATATGCCGAGGAGACGGGCGAAAGCCTGACCAAAGCGCAAATGAAGCGGATCTCCGTCGGTCTGGAGGGCATTAAGCGAACCACGGGTCAGCATCCCGGCGGCGTTATGATTGTGCCGCGTGCCAATGATGTGTGCGAATTTACGCCGATTCAGCATCCGGCTAACGATACCGAAAGCCCGATTATTACAACGCATTTCGATTATCACTCCATCAGCGGCAAGCTGTTAAAGCTGGATATTCTGGGTCATGATGATCCGAGTATGATTCGCATGCTGGAGGATTTAACGGGTCTTAACGCACGGACGATTCCCATTGACGACAAGCCGACCATGAGTCTGTTTACGGGTACCGAGGCGCTGGGCGTAACGCCGGATGACATCGGCAGCTTGGTCGGCACCTTTGCCGTGCCGGAATTTGGAACAAAGTTTGTACGGCAGATGCTTTTGGATACAAAGCCGACAACCTTCAGTGAATTAATCCGTATCAGCGGACTTTCTCACGGGACGGACGTGTGGACAAATAACGCACAGGATTTGGTGCGTCAGGGCGTGGCAACCCTGCCGGAGGTTATTTGTACGCGTGACGATATTATGCTGTATCTTTTGCAGCATGACCTGCCGCCGCTGAAATCCTTTAAGATTATGGAAAAGGTACGTAAGGGTAAGGGCCTTGCGCCGGAGGACGAGGATTTAATGCGCGAAAAGGATGTGCCGGAATGGTATATTGAATCGTGTAAAAAAATTAAATACATGTTCCCGAAGGCGCACGCGGCAGCGTATGTTACCATGGGCTTTCGTATTGCGTATTACAAGGTGCATTATCCCATTCCGTTTTATATTACGTATTACACCGTTCGTGCAACGGATTTTGATGCCGAGCTGATGCTGGGCGGTAAAGAACGTGTTATGGCCGCCATGCGTGAAATTGAAAATAACCCCGAAGCAACCCAAAAGGATAAAAACGTGATGACGATTTTAGAGGTTGTCAACGAGATGTACGCGCGCGGCATTGACTTTTTGCCGATTGATTTGTATGCCTCGCATCAAACGAAGTTTGTGGAGGAAAACGGCGCGATTCGTCCGCCGCTGAACACCATTGCCGGTGTTTCGGACGCGGTGGCGGAATCAATTTGTCAGGCACGGCAGGAGGGCGACTTTTTGTCGGTTGAGGATTTGATGCGTCGCGCCAAAATTGGTAAATCCATTGTGGAAAAGCTGACAGAATATAATGTTTTAAAGGATATTCCGGATACAAACCAGGTCAGCCTGTTCGATTTGGCATAATATCGGAAAGGGGAGAGCCAGGTGCGCATTTTGTTTTTGTGCGCAGCTTCGCTGCTGAGCGGTATATACATGGCTTGCTACAGCCCGGATCTGATTCCGATGGCGTTTTTGTTTGTGGCTTGCTATGTTTTGTTTGTATCCTGCTTTTTTACAAAACAAGCGAGGCTGCCTTTTTGCATGGTTTTGTGCTTTGTGACGGGTGCGCTATATCTGCACTGTGCCGGAGATTTAAGCCGCCGCCCGATGCAGGCTTATGTGAATGAATATGTAACGATTACGGCAGACTGCATTGAAAAACCGCAGATTAAAGATAACGGCAATGCGGTTGTTACGGCGCAGATTCATAGCCTTTCCTTTTTGGATAAGCCTGATATAGAGGTGCGCGAGAGGGTGCAGCTGCACATAAAAGCCAAGGAAATATTGCCGTGCTTCGGTGAGAGTTTTACGGCTGTTTGCTGCATTTACGAGCCGGCGAAAAATTTAAACGGCGGCGGATTTGACTATAACTTATATTTGCGTTCCAAGCGTATTTTTTATGCGGGTTCGGTTGAAAACGGCACCATAGAAATTACGGGTACTTTTCGGCTTTCGCCCTTGCAATGGATGTATGCCCTGCAGCAGCGCAGCGCACAAAAGCTGGCAGGACAAACGCCGCGTGATGAAGCAACGGTTATGCAGGCCGTGGCGTTGGGTGACAAAAGCTATATGACAGAGAACTTGACGGAACGCTTGCAGGCCAGCGGCCTTTCGCATATGACGGCGGTATCGGGCATGCATGTTTCAACGCTGATTTCTGCCGTTTATATGCTGCTTTCGGTTTTTAGACGGAATAAATACCGTTACAGCTGGCTTGTGGCAATTCTGATTGTGTTTTTTATGCTGTTTACCGGCATGTCGCCTTCGGTTGTACGTGCTTCGGTGATGGGTCTTTTGGTTTTGGGCGGCTATGCGCTGTATCGTGCGGCTGATCCGCTTACGTCACTTGCGGCAGCCGCCGGGATTATTGTTATTTTTAATCCGTATGCGGCGTTTGATATGGGCTTTATGCTGTCCTTTACTTCTACATTGGGTATCTTGCTTTTTGACAGACCGCTTTACGGAGCGGCACTGCGTATTTTTCGATTGACGGATTTACAAACACGAGGACGGCCGGCACGTTTTCTTGCCGGACTGCTGGCGGTGATTTCGGTTACTGTAAGCGCGCAACTGCTGACGCTGCCGGTGGCCTCGTGGATGTACGGGTATACCTCATGCTGGAGCATTATAACCAATATTTTGGCTGCACCCCTGGCAGCAGTCATTTTGATCGGCGGCATTCTGGTCAGTTTGCTGAATTGTATTTCACCCATGCTGTCGACACCTGTTTTATGGTTTTGCTATCCGTTTGTACGTATTTTTTTAAAGATAGTGGAAATTTTCGGTGATTTGCGGCAGAACCTTGCTACGGTTAAAGCATTTTCGCCATTTGCTCTGTATGTCTACGGTGTGTTTTTATATGCTCTTTTTAAAGGATTGAAGCAACAATACAAAAAAATGGGTACAGCGGCCGTTTCGGGCGTACTTTTAATTTGTATAGCGGTTTTCGGTGTGCACATGAGTCATGATGTGGCAAAGGTCACCTTTGTAAATGTCGGCCAGGGGGACTGCACCTTGCTGCAATTGCCGAATCATATTACGGTTTTGGTGGACGGCGGCGGCACGGCAGAGTTTAAAAAAAGTGACTTTGATATTGGCAAACGTGTGATTATGCCGTATCTGCGCAAAGAAGGGATTCGGAAAATCAATTATATGATTGCCACACATCCGCATGATGACCACGTAAAGGGGCTGGAGTCCCTGCTGGAGTTGCTGCCGGTAGAACAGGTGGTTGTGCCGGTGGAATTTGATGAAGCAGAGGCAGGCAAGCGTTTTATACAAAAGGTGCAGGCGCAAAAGGTACCGATACGGACGGTGCAGTGTGACGATGTTCTCACCTTTTCGTCCGACTGCTTTTTGCATGCCTTAATGCCGGATGTAGACTGGCTGCGCTACACCGCTGATGAAAATGAGCTTTCTTTGGTCATGCGGTTTGTGTTTGGCCAAACGCAGGTTGTGCTGACGGGTGATCTGGGCGAAGAAGGAGAAGCGCATTTAGCCGAGCGGAAGCCTGTGCGCGGCTATACAACGATTTACAAGGCGGCGCACCATGGATCGGCATCCTCTAACTCGGCCGTACTTTTAGATTGGCTGCAACCGCAGTACGTGTGTATTTCCTGCGGAGAAAACAGCTTCGGTCATCCGGCAAAGAGTACCCTTGATCGGTTCAATGAAAGGGGTATTACCGTGTATCGGACAGATGAGCAGAAGGACGTTACATTTATATTAGGGAAAAAAGGCATTCATGCCATACAAACGGGAGACGGATTGTATGATGAAAATTGATGAACTGAAAAAAATTATAAAAGGAGACCGGGAGGCGCCTCATGTGTTTGTGTTGTGGGGCGAAGAAGTTTTTTTGAAGTCTCATTACGTAAAGCAATTAAAGGAATTGTTGCAGCCGGACTGCATGGAGGAGTTGAATGTGTTCCGCTTTGACGGAAAGGAATATGACATCCGCCGTGTGGACGAAGCGATTGAAGCGCTGCCTGTCATGGCAGATAAAAAGCTTTTATTATTTTCCGATTCCTTTATTTTTAAGCCTGATGGCCGAACAGGTGCAAAAAGCGCCTATCGGGATTATTGGGCGGAACGGCTGCGTGACATACCGGACTATGTATCGATTTTATTTGACGAAAGCGAAATTGACAAGCGCAGCGCTCTTTTAAAACAAGCCGACAAAATAGGCGCCTGTGTGGAATTTTCTTACATGACGGAAAACGAGATGGTGCGCTGGACGCAAAAGCTGTTTACTGTTTTGAGTACGCAAATCAGTGCACAGGATGCGGCCTATTTAAATGAAATGACGCAGGGCGGCATGATGGCTGTGCGGCGCGAAGCGGAAAAGCTGGCGGCGTATTGCCTTGGTCGGCCGAGTGTGACCCGTGCCGATATTGACCTTTTGGTGATGCCGACCATTGAAGGCAAGGTGTTTGACATGGTTGCGGCCATGCTGCAGCACAATGCCGAAGCGGCACTTAAGCTTTTGGATGACTTGTTTGTACTTAAATTTGATGCCAACCAAATTTTGCCGCCGATTATTTATAACGCCGATAAGCTTTTGCAAACCAAGCTGCTGATGCAAAGCGGTGCCGATAAGAGCGCAATTGTGTCTAAATTGAAAATTAATCCCTTTGCCGCGAGTAAATTTATGCGTGACAGTACAAAATATTCCGTGCAGGATTTAGAACGCTTGGTGCACCGCCTTTCGGAAACGGACGGCTTTATCAAATCCAATTCTATGGATAACGAAAGCCTTGTCAGTCTGCTGGTTTGTGAATTTTGTACATCTAATTGATTGTAAATGATTTATACACAAAAAATTCACAATTTAACACTTGACAATTACCGTAAAACGTGCTATTTTTATATTAGCACTCAAGGAGATAGAGTGCTAACAATGAGGTGGACATGATGGATATGAATGAAAGGAAGAAAAAAATCCTCCATTCAATCATAAGTGAATACATCAAAAGTGCTGAGCCTGTCGGTTCGCGTCATGTGGCCAAAAGCCTTGATATGGGTCTTTCCAGTGCGACCATTCGCAACGAAATGGCAGACCTTGAGGAAATGGGCTACTTAGAGCAGCCGCATACCTCGGCCGGGCGGATTCCTTCCGATAAAGGGTATCGCCTGTATGTTGACTCGCTGATGAAAAACTGCGAGCTGACAGTGAACGATATGGCTGTTTTCGACCATGTGCTGGGCTGGCAGCTGGGGCAGCTTGATTCCATCATTAAGCAGGTTTCGGTTGTTCTTTCGGAGCTGACGAATTACACGGCGGTGTTAACCACGCCGGAAATGAAGCGCGGCGCCATTAAAACCGTAGAACTGGTTCCCGTGGACGCAAGCTCGGCATTGATTATTTTGGTGACGAATGAAGGCGTTATGAAGCACAAGCGTGTTTTGCTGCCGGCCGGCGCCGACAGTGACTTTGTGCACAGCTTCTCGAATTTATTGCGTGAAAAGCTTTCGGGATTAACGCTTGACGAAATCGGCGCACCGAAAATCAGCGAAATCCGTCATGCCATGCGTGCACATTTTGAGCTTTTGTTCCCGGTGCTGGATTTTATAGCCGAGATCATTGACGATGTGCGAGCCGAAACCGAAATTTTTACCAGCGGTGCCGCCAAAATTTTGGATTATCCCGAATACAGCGATGTGCGGCGTGCCAAAGCCTTTTTGGAATTTTTAAATGATAAAAGCGCTATGGTTGAAATTTTGAGTAACGGCGATGAAGCTGCTTCCGAAAACGGAGGATTGAGCATCCGCATCGGCAAGGAAAACATGCAGGACATTATGAAGCAATCCAGCGTAATCACCGCCAACTATTATGTGGGCGATAAGGTGATGGGCAAGCTTGGCATTATAGGACCTACGCGTATGGATTATCCGCGTACCATTGCAAAAATAAAAAAAATATCTGCTATTTTAAATCGACTGCTGTATGAGCTGTATGTCGATGAAGAATGACGATGCCTAGGGAAGGGGATGGACAAAACGTGAGCAGTAATAAAGAAAAAAAGACGGTTGAAACCGAAGCACAAACGCAGCCGGAGACACAGGAAAATGTAACGCCGGAGACAGAAGCGCCGCAGGAAGCGGAAACGATTGAAACCGTAACCAAAAAAAGTTATGATGAGCTTTACGATAAGCATTTGCGGACGCTGGCGGAATATGATAACTATAAACGCCGCACGCAAAAGGAAAAAGACGAAATTTATACGAACGCACAGGTAGACACGCTGACAAGCCTGCTGCCGGTTTTGGATAATTTGGAGCGCGCGGCGGCCACGGAAGAGGATTCTCCCTTAGCGGAGGGTGTTCAGATGGTTTTAAAGCAGCTGCGTGAAACGCTTACCAAGCTGGGCGTCAGCGAAATTGAAGCTGTCGGCAGTGCGTTTGACCCGAATGTGCATAACGCGGTTATGCATATTGAGGATGAAGACTTGGGCGAAAACATTGTGGCCGAGCAGTTTGCCAAAGGCTATAAGCTGAAGGACAAGGTGCTGCGTCATTCAATGGTTAAGGTAGCCAACTAGGTGCTTTGTGTACCTTTTATATATTATTAATTCAAAAGCTTTTAACATGATCAGGAGGTAATGATATCATGGCAAAAATCATAGGTATAGACTTAGGAACAACAAATTCTTGTGTAGCAGTAATCGAAGGCGGCGAGCCTACGGTTATCCCCAACGCTGAAGGAGCCAGAACAACCCCTTCGGTTGTCGCTTTTTCAAAAGACGGTGAGCGTTTGGTCGGCCAGGTTGCAAAACGTCAGGCCATCACCAACCCCGATCGTACCATCAGCTCCATTAAGCGTGATATGGGTACCAATAAAAAGGTGGATATTGACGGTAAGTCCTATTCGCCGCAGGAAATTTCAGCAATGATTCTGCAAAAGCTGAAGGCCGATGCAGAGGCATATTTGGGCGAGCCGGTATCACATGCGGTTATCACCGTTCCGGCTTACTTTAACGATTCGCAAAGACAGGCCACCAAGGATGCCGGTAAAATTGCCGGTTTGGAGGTTCAGAGAATTATCAACGAGCCAACGGCAGCGGCCTTGGCTTATGGTATGGATAAAGAAAGCGACCAAAAGATTATGGTCTATGACTTAGGCGGCGGTACATTCGATGTATCCATCCTGGAGCTGGGCGACGGTATTTTTGAAGTTTTGGCAACCAGTGGTAACAACCGTTTGGGCGGCGATGACTTTGACCAGCGCATTATTGATTATTTGGCCGAGGAATTTAAAAAGGAAAACGGCATTGACTTAAAGGCTGACAAAATGGCCTTGCAGCGTTTGAAGGAAGCAGCCGAAAAAGCAAAAATCGAGCTTTCCGGCGTAACGACCACCAATATCAACCTGCCGTTTATTACAGCCGATGCCAGCGGCCCGAAGCATTTGGATATGACACTGACCCGTGCAAAGTTTGACGAACTGACACACGATTTGGTTGAAGCAACCATGGAGCCGACACGTAACGCACTGCGTGATGCAGGCCTTTCGGCAAGCAATATTGATAAGGTTCTCTTAGTCGGTGGTTCCTCCAGAATCCCGGCTGTACAGGAAGCTGTTAAAAAGATTACGGGCAAAGAGCCTCACAAGGGCATTAACCCGGATGAATGTGTTGCCATCGGCGCTTCCATTCAGGGTGCGGTTCTCTCCGGCGATGTCAGCGGCATTGTGCTGCTGGATGTTACACCGCTTTCACTGGGTCTTGAAACGCTGGGCGGCGTGTTTACAAAGCTGATTGAGCGTAACACCACCATCCCGACCAAGAAGTCGCAGATCTTCTCTACGGCAGCCGACGGTCAGACAAGTGTTGAAATCCACGTTTTGCAGGGCGAGCGTGAAATGGCCGCCTACAACAAAACACTGGGTAAATTCCATTTGGATAACATCCCTTCGGCGCCGCGCGGCGTACCGCAAATTGAAGTAACATTTGATATTGATGCCAACGGCATTGTGCATGTATCCGCTAAGGATCTGGGTACCGGCAATGAGCAGGAAATTACCATTACGGCCAGCACAAACCTTTCGGATGATGAAATTGACAAGGCTGTTAAGGACGCCGAGAAGTTTGCGGCAGAAGATAAGGCCAAGAAGGAAGAAATTGATACCCGCAACAACGCAGATTCGCTGGTATATCAAAGTGAAAAATCCTTAAAGGATTTGGGAGATAAGGTGGATGCGGCCGATAAAGCAGCTGTTGAAGCGGAGATTGCCAAGGTTAAGGAAGCGTTAAAGGGTACGGATACCGAAGCTATTAAAAAGGCGACCGAGGCGCTTTCGGCCAAGTTCTACGAGGTCAGCGCCAAAGTATATCAGGCGGCTAATCCGCAGGGCGGTCCGCAGGGTCCTGAGGGTCCGCAAGGCCCGACGGACGGCGGCCAGGCATCCGGCGGCGACGATAACGTGGTAGACACGGATTACGAAGTCGTTGACTAAACAATCAAAAAGTTTTATGCTACCCGCGGCGGTGTCATCCGTCGTGGGTAGATTTGGTGAGGGTGAAAAATAAATATGGCAGAAAAAAGAGATTATTATGAAGTATTGGGCGTTGCAAAAAGCGCCAATGCGGATGAAATAAAAAAAGCATATCGTAAGCTGGCTAAAGAATATCATCCCGACTTAAACCCCGATAATAAGGAAGCCGAGGCCAAGTTTAAAGAGGTTAACGAGGCGTACGAGGTTCTGTCCGATACAGAAAAGAGACAGCGCTACGATCAGTTCGGCCATGCAGGGGTAGACCCCAGCTATGGCGGCGGTGCAGGCGGCTTTGGCGGTGCAGGCTTCGGCGGTTTTGACGGCGGCTTTGACATCGGCGATATTTTTGAAGGCTTTTTCGGCGGCGGTTTTGGCGGCCGCGGCGGTGGCGGCAGACGGAGTGCGCCGAAACGCGGCTCTGACATTGAAGCGGCTGTGACCATCAGCTTTCAGGAGGCGGCCTTTGGCTGCGAAAAGGAAATGCAGCTGTATCGCGTTGAATACTGTCCCGATTGTGACGGCAGCGGTGCAAAAGCAGGCAGCGAGGTTGTTACGTGCTCAACCTGCGGCGGCAGCGGTCAGGTGCGCAGTACACAGCGGACGATTTTGGGTAACATGTCCACCGTAACGACCTGTACGGCTTGCGGCGGTAAAGGTAAAGTGATTAAAGACCCGTGTGATAAGTGCCATGGCAAAGGCAAAATTAAAAAGAGCAGAACCATTAAGGTTAAAATTCCTGCCGGTATTGATAATGGCCAAAGCATTTCGCTTTCGGGTCAGGGCAATGTGGGTGATAAGGGTGCACCGGCCGGTAATTTGTTTGTAACGGTTTCGGTACGGCCGCACGAAATTTTCCAGCGCAGCAATTTTGATGTTATGTGCGAAGTGCCCATTACCTTTGTGCAGGCGGCATTGGGTGCAGAACTTGAAGTGCCGACGCTGGACGGCAAGGTGAAATATACCATTCCCGAAGGTACGCAAACCGGTACGGTATTCCGATTAAAGGGCAAGGGCATACCTATGCTGCGCCGCAGCGGCCGCGGCGACCAGTATGTTAAGGTATCGGTTGAAGTGCCGACGCATTTATCACAGAAACAAAAGGATTTGCTGCGCGAGTTTGAAGGCGGTCTGAAGGGAAATAACCACACAAAACAAAAACGATTTTTTGATAAAATGCGCGGTGGCAGCGGAAAGGGTTAAAGCATGTTATTTATTTACAGCGAGAGCACAGATCCATACTACAATCTTGCGGCAGAGGAATTTTTGGTACGGGAATTTTCGGACGAAATATTTATGCTGTGGCGCAATGATAACACAATCGTAGTCGGACGGAATCAAAACACACTGTCCGAAATTAATTACGATTATGTAAAAGAGCACAACGTCCGTGTCGTTCGGCGGATGTCCGGCGGCGGTGCGGTGTATCATGATATGGGTAACATTAACTTTACATTTGTGGTTAATTCGGGTGATGATTTCAGCAATTATGAAAAATTCACCCGTCCCGTTATCGGTTTTTTACGGACGCTGGGAGCGGAGGCACAGCTAAAGGGCCGAAACGACCTGGTGATTGACAATAAGAAAATTTCCGGCAATGCACAGTATATGTACAAAAACCGTGTCATGCATCATGGTACGCTTTTATACAGTGCACAGCAAAAAAACATCAGTGAGGCTTTAAAGGTATCGGCAGATAAAATTCAGTCCAAGGGCATCAAATCCATCCGCAGCCGTGTGACGAATATCAGCTCGTATTTAGAGAATCCGCCCACACCGGAGGAATTTATTCAACAATTTGCCGATTATGTGGTTAAAAATACGGAAAATTGCCAAACCTATGATTTGAGCCAACATGATGAAGCCATCCGCAAGCTGCGTGATGAAAAGTATGCAACGTGGGAATGGAACTTCGGTAATTCGCCCAAGTATGCCTTTACGCGCCGCGAACGCTTTCCCTTTGGCGGGGTAGAGGTGCACATGGATATAGCGGATGAATCCGTGATTCAAAACATAAAGCTTTACGGCGATTTTTTCTCACGTATTCCGGTTGAAGAGCTGGAGGGACTTTTGGTGGGTGTTCGTCACGAGCCGGAGACCATTCGGGCTGCGCTGGCCAATTATGATGTCGGCGCGTACATTCAGGGTATGACAATTGACGACTTACTTAAACTGCTGTTTTAGGAGGATGACAATGTATCAGAAGGAAAGCGGCTGGAAAACAGCTGACAGCGCACTGCGCAGTGAAATTTTTAACTTTTCGGAAGGGTATAAGGATTTTTTAAACACAGCAAAGACAGAACGCCTGGCATGCAGCGAAGCGGTTCGGCTGGCCGAAGCAAACGGTTTTTGCAATTTGGAGGACAAAGAGAGCCTTTCGGCAGGGGATAAGGTATATTTTGTCAATCGCTGCAAAAATGTCTTTTTGGCGGTTATCGGTAAAGAGGATGTGGAGCGGGGGATTCATTTTGTGATTGCACATGTGGACTGCCCTCGTATTGACTTAAAGCAAAATCCCCTGTATTGTGACAGCGGACTGGCGCTGTTTAAAACGCATTATTACGGCGGTATAAAAAAATATCAATGGACGGCAATTCCGCTGGCACTGCACGGTGTTGTGCTGACAAAAGACGGACGGCGCGTTACCGTCAGCATTGGCGAAAAGCCGGAGGAACCCGTTCTGTACATCAGCGACTTGCTGCCGCATTTAGCAGGAGAGCAGATGCAAAAAAAGGCATCGGAGGTTATCAGCGGTGAGGCGCTGAACATTATTGTGGGCAGTCTGCCGGCCGATAATGCGGAAAAGGATGCGGAAAAAGAAGCCGTTTTGGCGCTTTTATCCGAGCAATACGGTATTTGCGAAGAGGACTTTTTAAGTGCGGAGCTTGAGGCTGTTCCGGCCTTTCCGGCACGGGATTTGGGCTTGGATCGCGCTATGGTTGCGGCCTACGGCCACGATGACAGAGTTTGCGGCTATACGGCTTTACAGGCCGTTTTGCAAACTGAAAATCCGCAAAAAACAGCGGTCTGTGTGCTGACCGATAAAGAAGAAATCGGCAGTATGGGCAATACGGGCATGAAATCGGCCTTTTTTGAATATGCTGTCGCGCTGTTACTTGAAAAAACAACAGGCACATATAACGAACTGATGCTAAAGCGTACCTTCCGCAATTCACAGTGCCTTTCGGCTGATGTAAGCGCCGGAGTAGATCCGACCTATACCGAGGCGCACGAAAAATTGAACGCACCATATATCGGCCGTGGTATTGTTGTGACGAAATACACCGGTGCGCGCGGCAAATCGGGCACATCGGATGCGGGAGCAGAGCTTTTGTATGACATTCGCACCTGCTTTGATGATAACAACGTCTTTTGGCAGAGCGGTGAGCTGGGCAAAGTGGACGGCGGCGGTGGCGGCACCATTGCCCAATATGTGGCCAATTTGGATGTAGATGTGGTAGACTGCGGCGTTCCGCTTCTTTCTATGCATGCGCCGCTTGAAGCGGCCTCTAAGCTGGATATTTATATGGCCTATAAAGCCTACCATGCATTTTATCAAAAAGCATAATTTAAAGAGCGTAACGCAACTACAAAACCGAGGCAAATTTGCCTCGGTTTTGTGCTTTATAAGAATTTATATACCTTTCATTACAGAATCATTGCCATGCTGTGCGCTACCTGTTCTGCGGCTTAGCTTCTGTGCGTTGCTTCATATGGTCTTTTAAAATCATGTTAATATATTGCGAGAGAGAACGATCATCTTCTTCGGTGCAGACTCTTAATTTTTCAAGCAGGTCACCATCTATTGTAATACTGATTTTTTCTTTTAGCGGTCTCATACAATCCCTCCCTTGTGTAGTATAGCATAAAATGTAAAAAAGTATTGACAAATCGTATAAAGTAGAATAAAATAATACTTATAGTCGATGTAATATATATTTAAGGAGGGTATTTTTATGAAGTATTGTCAATCTTGTGGAGCGGAAATCTATGAAAATGCGGTTATTTGCACCAAATGCGGATGCAACATTCCGCAGGGGAAAAAGTCTGAAGAAAACGGAGGCAATGACGGTCTGGCTGTTGCAAGCAAAATTTTTCTGATTTTGGGTTGTATTGCGCAAGGATGGCTGTTAATTCCTCTTGC
>UQYH01000006.1 GCA_900545185.1 uncultured Eubacteriales bacterium
GCTTGTTACTTGCTGTTTAATGTAAATTAAAAAAAGGTGGTAAAACAAATGAAAAAGTTTATGTCTCTTCTTCTTACTTTGGCTGTTGTTTTCAGCTTAGCAGCCTGCGGATCCGGCACAAAGGATAATGAAAATAAAAACGGCAATGCCGCAGATGCAGACGTTTTACGTGTTGGTATGGAATGTAACTATGCCCCCTACAACTGGTCGCAGACGGATGATGCAAACGGCGCTGTTGCCATTACAAACGTTGATAATATGTACACCAACGGTTACGATGTACAGGTTGCCAAAAGAATTGCCGATTCTATGGGCAAAAAGCTTGAAATTTACGCCTACGAGTGGGATAGTTTAATCCCCGGTGTGCAGTCCGGCAAGCTGGATATGGTTATCGCCGGTATGAGCCCGACCGCAGAGCGCAGAGAAAAAATTGACTTCTCTAACAACTACTACACCTCTAACCTGGTTGTTGTCACCAAAAAGGACGTACTGACCGATGTAAAATCTTTGGCAGATTTAAAGGGTAAGAAGATTGCCGCACAATCCGGCACCTTCCACTTGGACGCTCTGACCGCACAAACCGAAGCGCAGATAAACGAGCTGGCAGACTTTTCAACCATGTTTATGGCACTGAGCGCTGGTACAATTGAAGGTTACATCGCCGAGGAGCCTACGGCTATGTCCGTTTGCCGCGATACGACCTACAGCTACGTACCCCTTGAAAATGACAAAACGGGCTTCACCGTTGAGCCGGATCAGGTCAGCATTGCCGTTGGTGTGAAAAAGGGTTCTGACTTAAAAGAAAAAATCAACGCGGCACTGGCAGATTTTGATACCGATGCACAAAAAGAGCTGATGAGCGAAATGGTAAAAATCGCCCCGGCTGAAGAAGAATAAAACGTGGCAGGTAAAAAATTATGGTAAATTTTTTGAAAGAAGTACTCGATATTGCGGTCAAATACAAAGGCTATTTCCTCCAGGGCATCGGCTACACCATGCTGATTGCCCTGGCAGGTACCATTATCGGCCTTGTCATCGGTTTAATCACCGGTATTATCCGCACCATTCCCAAATCTAAAAATCCGATTATGCGCGGATTTTTAAAGGTCGTTAACTTCATTATCAGTGCCTATGTCGAAATTTTCAGAGGCACACCAATGATGGTTCAGTCCATGGTTATTTTTTGGGGCTATGCTTTTATGAACAACGGCGAAACACTGCCGCTGATTCCGGCCGGTATCTTCATCGTGTCTATCAACACGGGTGCTTACATGGCTGAAATTGTCCGCGGCGGTATCATCTCTATTGATAAAGGCCAGTTTGAAGGTGCCTACTCCATCGGTATGAACCACTGGCAAACCATGATGCATGTAATCGTGCCGCAGGCAATGCGCAACATTTTGCCTGCCATATCAAACGAGTTTGTCATTAATATTAAGGATACCTCCGTTTTAAACGTCATCGGCGTAACAGAGCTTTACTTTTTTACGGCGAAAATCTCAAAAATCACCTGGGCAATTTTTGAAACCTATGTGGTTGCCTGTGTCATCTATTTTGTGCTGACATTTACAATTACACGAATTTTGAAATTTTTAGAGCGTAAAATCGATGGGCCGTCATCCTATATCATCCACCATTCTTCAACAATGCCGGATGAAAGCTTTACGGCAAAGGAGGATTCAAAATGAGCAACACAATTATAAGCATCCGCGGATTAAAAAAATCCTTTGGCGAAAACGAAGTTTTAAAGGATATTAACTTTTCGGTTAACCGCGGCGATGTCACCTGCATCATCGGTTCCTCCGGCTCCGGAAAATCCACTATGCTCCGTTGTATTAACCTGCTTGAAGAGCCAACGGGCGGCGAGATTATCTATAACGGTCAAAACATTTTGGATACCAAAAACATCCCGGCCTATCGTGCCAAGGTTGAAATGGTATTTCAAAGCTTTAATCTGTTCGAGAATATGACTGTGCTGAAAAACTGCATGATCGGGCAGATCAAGGTTTTAAAAACCGACAGGGAAACCGCCAAAAAAGAAGCGATGCATTACCTTGAAAAGGTTGGCATGCTGCCTTATATCAATGCCAAGCCGCGCCAGCTTTCGGGCGGACAAAAACAGCGTGTTGCCATTGCCCGCGCGCTTGCCATGAAGCCGGATGTGATTTTGTTTGACGAACCGACCTCTGCGCTTGACCCTCAAATGGTCGGCGAGGTGCTGGAGGTCATTAAAAATATTGCCAAAGAAGGCCTCACCATGATGATTGTTACGCACGAAATGGCCTTCGCGCGTGATGTATCGAACCATGTTGTGTTTATGCACGATGGTGTTATTTGCGAGGAAGGTTCTCCCGATGAGGTGTTTACCGCACCGCAAAAGCCGGAAACCAAGGCCTTTTTAGCACGCTTTATGAACCACTGATTGTTCATTACAGACGGAATACAATAAGGAGTTGCGGCAAAATGAGTACATTTTGCCGCAACTCCTTTCATTTTTTGGCCGTCCTCGTCTTTTTTTAAAATACAACCACCAGCAGCATTTTAAACTGTTCCTTGCCGTACACCGCATGCGGATGCCCGGCCGGCATCACAATAGATTGTCCTTCCGTCAGCTCGTGCGCCGTGCCGTCAATGGTAATACGCCCTATCCCGTCCAGGCACGTAACAAATGCATCGCCGCCGGAAGCGTGTGTGCTGATTTCTTCATCCTTGTCAAAAGAAAATAATGTAATGCTGACAGCGTCATTTTGCACCAGCGTTTTGCTGACAACCTGCCCTGTTTGATATTGAATCTGTTCTTTTAAGGTCAGTACCTCTGCTTTTTCAATGTTTTTCATAATGCCGTCCATATAAAGCCCTCTCAATCTGTTTTAATGTTACACTTATAGTATAACCCAAAACAAGGCAATTTACAAGAGTTTTACCGCAAACATTTAAAAGGTAAGGGTTTGCACGCTGCCCGTTTCTCCCGTCAATATATATTCCTTTTCTGCATACGCCAACGTAATACGGTTTGCATAGCCCATAGTGACGGCGACAGTTTTCAGCCGACCGTTTTCCCAAACAAGATTTACCGTGTGTCCGCCCGGCGTTTTAAGTCCCTGCATGCTGCCGTTTTTCCATCGATGCGGCAGTGCATACAGCAGATGCAGTTTGCCGTCCCTCGCTTGTGCAACAGCCTCTAAAACCGCAGCAGATGCCCCCAGGTTGCCGTCAATTTGGAATACAAAGCCTGGTTTCCCGTTTATCCCAATAGGATGCGTGTCCAAGAGACTGACAGTTGCAAATTCCTTCATCATCTCCGTGATGTGCTCATAGAGCTTTTCGCCATCGCCAAACCGCGCATAAAGGCAGGCAACCCAGGCTCGGCTCCAGCCCGTATGACCGCCGCCCTGCGCCAAACGATAGTCCAGCGACTTTTTCGCCGCTTCGTATTGCGCGGTTCTAGTTTCAGAGGTAAACAAATCACCGGGGTACACGCCGAACAGATGAGACACATGCCGATGTCCCGGTTCACGCTCAGTAAACGCTTCATTCCATTCCATAAGACGTCCGTCACTGCCGATTTGAAAAGCAGGCAAATGTGCACGAATGTCACGCCAATGCGCCGCTTCCGCTGCATCTGTTTCTAAGACATCTGCCGCATCGGCCGCATACCCCAGCGCCATATAGGCAAGCTGCACATCCATCGCTGCCGATTTGCAGATAGCAGCCGGGAACATGCCCACGCCCTCAAACGCGTTTTCCGGCGATTGACTCGGCATAATCTGATACACGCCGTCTGCATCGCGCACCAAATAATCCTCATAAAACAGCGCAACTTCTTTTAAAAACGGATAACACCGTTCACGCAAAAATTCCTTGTCCCCCGTATAAAGATAATGATTGTAATAATGCTGTGCAAGCCATGGCGCCGCGCCAATCCAAACTGCCCAACCGAACGACTCCGGCGTGGCACGTCCCCACACATCCGTCGCATGCGGCAGCCAAATACCGCGACAGCCATACAACTCCTTTGCGGCCTGTTTTCCGTGCGGAATAAAGCTGTCAATCAGTTTCAGCAAGCTGTCGGCACAAGTCGGGCAGTTTGTCGGCTCTGCTATCCAATAATTCATTTGTAAATTAATGTTAAGGTGATAATCCGCACCCCACGGCGTGTTGATGGCATCGTTCCACTTGCCCTGCAAATTTGCAGGCAATGCACCGCACAAGCTGGAGGAAAGCAAAAGATAGCGCCCGTAACGGAAAAAGAGCAGCACCAACGCGTCATCCACTTCACCGCGGCGCAGCGCTTCCACACGTTTATCGGTCGGCTCATCTGATTCCGGCAGATCAACGGATAACGAAAACCGCTCCATCTCTCTCCGAAAAATGCGACAATGCTCGCCTAAAACCGTATCATAGCAAAATTGTTCGATAGCTGTCGGCTCTTTTTGTCCATCAAGCCAAACAAAAATGTCGGTTTGCGTTGTCAGCTTGGTTGCATTGCAAATCAAAACGCTGTTATCTTCAACCGAAACCGCACCGTCTGTTTGATAGCTAACCAAAACCGAAAAGGAAATACCGCCGTGAAAGCTGCAATCATAACGAATTGTGTCCTGCCGACAGGTTACATGCTCTGTTGCATGCTCATCCGGCACACGCCGATACAAAAGCCGTCCGGAAACAGGCGCGTTGCTCTCCCATCGGCAAACCACAGCACCGCCCGCAGCATCCACAAACGCCGTCATACAAAGCGCCGCGCCGTTTACCGTACGTTCGCTTCGGCATACACCGTTTAAAAGGTTTAATTCGCGTTTGACAAAGCCGCATGTCCCCTGCGGCGCAAAGCATAGCTCACCGCCCGGCTGGTACCCGTCAATACGACGCGGCACACCGCCGATACCGCCGCGTCCGCCCAGCCAAACGTTGGCCAGCGCCGTTGCGCGAAAGTAATCACCGTTTTCAATTAAAGATCGGATTTGCGAAAGCGCCTCCGGCGCAACGGGAAAATTCTCACGGTTGCGATGCTCGCCGCGCCATAAATATTCATGGTTCATCGTCACAATATCGGTCTGCTCACCCCAAACCATGGCCGCTAAACGCCCGTTGCCTATAGGCAGGCCATCCATCCACACCTCGGCAGGCGATTGATACCAAATTGTATCTTGCATTGTGCTGCTCCTCTCATTTAGTTGTTTAAAATAACCTTATTAATTGACAATATACCATAATTTGTACACATTGTCAAGTCAAAAATGAACCGTAAGAATACATTTTAGAAATCTAAAAGGGCTGCGGCAAAATGAACACATTCTGCTGCAGCCTCTTTGGCTTTACATCCTAATTTATTGAATCGTTAGCCTAATAAAGCAAAAACCATGCGGTTTAATGGAAAAACGCAATTCACACAGCTGTCCTGCCGCGTTGTGAACCTGTACAAGCGGCACATCAGACTCTGCACCGACAACCTTCTCCATGTTAAGCATTACAACTGCCGTATGTTCACCGTGCGGTTTGTTGTCAAACGGTGTGTAATCAATCGCCAGCAGTGCTGTTTCACCCTTTTCTGTTTCAAACAGCGTTACACCCACATTTTCGCCCAACACAGGCTGCACAGCTAACGCGCGCATTGCTTTTGTAAGGCAGCCGCGCAGCAAACGGCTGATGCTGCGCCGACCTTTTCCGGCCATGCCCTCAAAACATTCATAACCCAAATCCGTCACTGCGGCATTTAAAAGCAGCGTACGGTTATGCCGCATCACAATCGGCAGACCGTCTCCGCCCGAAAGCAACACCTCTGCGCCTTCTGCCTGATAATAAAGCTCTGCATTTGTCGGATATACCCCTTCGCTTTCGTCCTCATACAAAAGCGTATCAATCGCGGCTGTTTGCCGTTTCTCGCAGACGCCGAAAATATCCTCCAAGCCCGGAATATCGCTGACCGCAACCAAAGAAACGCCCTCCTTATACAATCGGCGGATTTCACGAATTACATCGGACGAAGCGTCCGCAAGCGTCGGCAGCACCAAAATACTGCATTCTGCGGCCGAAAGTGATTGCAAGGTTTCAAGCTTTACGGCAAAGCCGGCGTTTAAGCCGCACTCGCGCGCACATTCATACAAATAGCCATGTGCCTGTTCGCTGCGGTTGGCAAGGCTTGCCGTTCCGGCCAGAGTCGGAATTTTGCAGTCAAACGCATCCTCCCGATCCGTATATTCGGCTGCAAAAGCAACGGTTTGCAGCGGTTTACGGGGCTTGTATTCGAGCACATATTTCCAGTCGCGCACTAAGCCATCCCAAAGCTCAACGCCAAAATCAGGACGATGGAAGCCGTAGGTGTTCCAATATTGATAGCCCGTTTCGGTACGATACGGCGTATTAAACACAAATTCAAACGCATGCGTAGCATTCATGTACGGCTTTACAACGTAAGCGCCCATCGGTGCATGCGAAAATTTAACCGCACCGTCAATGCAGCCGCCGAAGCGGCTGCCCGTATATTGTTCAGGATACAGTCTTAAATCCGGCACATGCAGCAGTGTTGTCATCACGCCAAACGCACCGCGATAGGTTTGATATGCACAGGAATAGGGGTAATCTTCAAAAATCGCAAAGCCTGTGTACACATCGCGTGAGAGGGTCTCGTCGGGAAGCATGCCGAACGAGCGGATGGTGTGATACGAAAGCGTACAGTTGACATACTGGTTAAACGGTCCGTAAGCTGTGCGGCGAAAGCGTGGATTGATCGCCTTAATCGCCTGATTTTGACGTACAATATTATCATGCAGCTTAGCCAAAACAAATGCAAACCATTCGGCATGGCAAAGGTCAAGCAGCTCCTTTAAATTGTCGTAGGTAAAGCCGCAGCTTGCCCTGTCCATCTCGGTTTCATCCACCAGCATTTCCAGCTTTTCGCTGTTGTCCTCCTCCGGCAGTGTAAACGAGAGCTTTTTTGCAAATTCGGGATGCGCCGCCAAAAACTCACGCAGATAGGCGCGCATTTCGGGGTTATATGTATAGGTTTGCAGCAAATACAAATCATTCCGCAAAGGGTACAGTTCCACCGGCGCAGGATAGTATAAATAGTCACTGTGCCGCACCACGTCCATGTGATGCTCCATTTTCCAGTCGCGGCAGGTACGGTTTTGCAGCCAGGCAAACCATTCTCTTTTAAACGGCGGCAAAACACGCCAAACCTGCTTGCGCTCCGCTTCGATTGGTGTATCCGTCACCGCCGAAATGTAATGCTCACAATCACACGACGGCATCGGATTCCATAAATCAAACGTATTGCGCGAAAGCCACTTTTGCTCGTTCGGCATAGAGAATACATAAGGCAGACCGCTTGCCACAGCAGGCGATACAGAGCTTGCCTCGTCATACACCTCAAACACACGGCCAAAGCGTTCATACAGTCCATCTCCGTAATAGACGGAAAAGACCGCACGATATACCCCTTCTGCCATAGGCGCATGCGCAATGGTACAGCTGACGGCAGAATATCCAAACAGCCACGCCGTGCAGCTCGTCTGCGGCTCGAATGCAGCCAGTGTCTTGCTGTCATACACATCGCGTATTTCGCCGTACACCCGAATATGTTCGGGATTCAGCTTGGTTTTCATGGTAAAGGTCAGGGAAATCGGCTCATCGGCCGCAAAGTAATGATTCTGCTTCAAATGCGTAAGAACCGCTTCCCGTTCATAACAATCCTCCGGAATATAGGAAAGGGCTTTTTTATCCGCCGGAGATGTGAGCGTATACACGCTCTCTCCCAGCGCCTCGCCACTGTAGAGAAGCGCACCTTTTCCGTCGTACACAAACTCTGCCGCACCGAGCGATTGCATCATATACCCCGTTGCCGTAAATTCTTCATACCCATAGGTAACAATTGTTTTTTCATTCCATACGTTTTGAGAGACGGCCACCTTTTTTTCAATCGGCAGCTCCGGGCACTGCCAGTATAACTTTAAGCAATCCCAGTAGATATTGGGATCTGCCAATATGCGTTGGCCGTTAAAAAAGTATATTTTCTCACCGCTGTTAAAACGAACATAAGGGCTTGTTAAGGTGTCACGTTCAACCGCATATTGCCCCGGTCTGTCCTCCTTATTTTTTTTACGCGTAACCGTACCGCCCGAAAGCGTAATGTACGCATATGCCACTTCATTCTCCTGCTGCACACGCCAGGTTAAGCGGTACGGAATATCACCGCCGCCGATAAGCGGTATATCGACCGTCACATTGGGCAGCAGTGCGGTCGTCCGCACCGCGTCATTTGAAGTAACCGTCAGCTTTTGAATCAGCCACGACCCTATATAGTTCTTGCGCTCGATGGCAATGTATCCGCTTGCATCGCGCACGGTAAACGAAAAGCTTTGTCCGCAAAGCGTACCCAAAAGGGAGATACCCGAAACGCTGACGGACAACTCATACCGTTCTCCCTCTGTCATGGTAATACCTGCAAGTGTTACGGATCGGACGGTCTCTGTCCTCATTTTGTCAAGCAAAATGTAAGAAAGTGTCACCGTGCCATCCAAGTTATAAACCAGCCGAAGCCCCTCGCCTTGCCTTGCTTGCTTGTCGTAGTGGAACAACAAATTAAAGTTCGGTTTAAATTCGTAAAGGCTTGTAAAACCAAACCGCAAACTTACGTTAAAGCTTGAAAACCTCGGTGTTTTCACAACAAATCGATTGCCGATGGAATGGAACGCAAATTCGCCGTTTTCCACCCGTGCATGCAAGTCATCAATCGCCGTGTGTCGCTCCGTTTCCAAAGAATACGGCTGCTTGTTATCATCGCATACCGAAAAATCCTCACATAAAGTAAACATAGCCTCTCGCCTTTCTTTTTATTGTTTTGTCACTGTTACACTGCCGCTGTCGGGACGGATGGTAAGGCTCAGTCTGCCCTCCGCAACGGTTGTTTTAAGCATTTGACCGTTTTGGCTTGCCGCCGCGTTTGTCCATCCGTCCGGCAGGATGATATTGACCGTCAGCGCCGCGTCATAAAGCGTATCGTCCAAATCATCCGTCAGCACAAACGTTATGCTGCTATCCGTTTTTTCCAAAAGGGATAGGCGCGATTTCAGTCGCTGCATGGCATACACGCAGGCCTCGTCCAGGGTTGTCACCCAAATAAGACCCTCATTATTTTTTTGTGCCACATACTCTAAATGCGTATTGGCTGCCGCTTCGCTGATGTTGCCGCCCCAACCGGCAGCATCGTTTTCGCCAATACCGTGCCACATTTCCACAAGCCACTCACCGCCGCTGATGGCACTGTCCAGCCAGCCGTTCATTTGCGCGGCCGTTGTGTTAACCCAATTGCCCACGGCACGCGCAGACAGGCTGTAAAGACCGCTTTCCGTCATCGGCAATGGGTTGTTGCCGCCGCCTGCCAAGCGCAGGCAGGCGTGCTGCTCGGCCGCCTTTTGCACAATTTGACTGCTCGTAATGCCGCCGGGCGTGTACAAGCCTAAAATCTTTTCTGTAGGAAAATGCTGACGCAAAGCAGCACGGCCGCCGTTTATCTCTGTTTCCAGTTCTGCTGCCGAAAGGCTTGCAAAGCTCGACTGTTTGTGTGCCTTCGTATGATTCGCCACACCCCAGGTATCCCCGTCTGCCACGTAGGCTGCCGCTTCGTCCCATGTCATTTTACCCGACTGACCCATATAGTCTGCAATCAGCCCCATAGTGCCTTTTAAGCCCAACGCACGCAGCTTGGTATTTAAAAACGCTTGCGTTTCGGCATAGTTATCATCCGTCGTTAAAGTGTATATAGCCGATTTATTATCCGGCACCGGCGCAATAGAAATACTTTCATCGCGCAGCGGTGAGTAAACCCGAAAGGTCATGTCGGCCTGTCCCGCCACGCTGACGGTCAGCACGGCATAATCGTTTTGCAGCGCCTTTTGCGGCACTAACACACCGTTTTCATTCAAAACGGCCGCCGTTCCGCTTACCGCAAAGCTTCCGTTTTGACCGCAGGAGGCAGGCAAAACGGGAATAGCACCCTCTTGCGTTAGGGTAATGCTGCCGCCGTTTTGGCAATTCACCAAGCCGCTCGGCGTAATCAAATCAATACCATCTGCCGCGTTGCCGCCACCCAAATAGGTCAGCATATTTTCGGCCGTTTCAATGCCAAATTCATTCATGGCAAGCTGCTTGTAATGTACATTGTCTGTGTTCATAATATCACTCCAGGCAGACGGCATACTGCTGCCGGGATACGCCGCATTTGCATACGTTTTGCGGAACCAGGCTCGAATTGCCGTATCACTGTTCCAATACTCTGTTGCGTCCATCACAATTTGCAAATCCGTTCGGGTTTTGCCCATATGATATTGTGCCACGCGCGGCCCTGTCAATTGTAAATTGGGAAAACCCTTGCTATACGATGAACGCACCGGCAAAATGCCGCCGCAGGTCAGGTGCGTGTCCTCTGTGCCGAACTCGGTTATCAGTTTTTCATGCAGCTGCAAAAACGCCTCCTCATACATCTGCGCCGTGTAGGAGCCGTTTTCATTTTCGCCTTGATTCCAAAAATACACACATCGGCCAACAGTATATTTTGTGCGGTCAATAGAGCTTACCGCCGCCGCATATCGGTTTTTGGCCAGCGTATAGCAATCATACGGCTGTTCTGTCAGGCTGCCGCTGTTGCCGGGGTTCCAATACCCGTAAGTACTGCTGCCCCATTGGCTCGGCACACCCGTTTCCATATCCGGCTTAGTGGGAAAGCCCGTGCCGCCCCAAGCGGCTTTGACCAAAAGCACCGTTCGCCCGGTTTGTTCATGCCAGGTTTTGGCCAGTGCGCTGTCCCACCCGGCATTGCCGCTTGTACTCAGCGTTGTATCACCCATGGTGTTATAATAGACCGTTCCCGTTTCGGGTTTTAGGCTTTCATAGGCATTGCCGCCCTGCCCCAGTGCATTGGATTGCCCGATAACCAAAAGCACATCTACAATATTGGCAGGATTTTCATATCCTATGGTTTTTTTGAAATAGGTCGTCGTGCCGTCTGTTATGGTAAACAAAAGCGTATCGCCGCTTTGCGCTGCCACTTGCAGGCCGAGTGCAACATCGGCGCGTCCCGTGGAATCAAACGTTATGGCCGCGCTGTCTGTCCAAGCTGCTGTCGTGCCGCGCAGCAGGGTGAGCACCGCCGTCAGGTTTTCCGGCGGCTCTCCGGCCGAAAGGCGTGCCTTGGCTGTTATGCCGTTTTGCCCCTCTAAATAGGCAATGGGGGTGTTTTCGGCATTATATACCGCGCCCGATATGCGAAGCGGCGACGGCTCCGGCTGATAGCTTTGCGAAACTCCGATTGTTTGCGCACGAAATACAGGCCGCAAATCAGCCAAATTCCAAACAAATGCCTTAACCTGCTTTGTATCGGCCGCAATCGGCACGGTTACACTGCCGCTTGCCTGTAGTGGTGCCGACCGCAGCTGCTGCACAACAGATTCCCCGTAAGCTGCCAAAAGCATGCGTTCATTTCCCGATACGCCCGTAGCCTTATACGATATTGTAAGGCTTGCCGCATCGTCCAAAACCCGAATTTCTTCCCCAGCCTCATTTAAAAACCGAATGTTATACAGTGCGGTCGGGGATGCCTGCCCCGTAAAGGTGACCGTATCGTCAAACGTCACGGCCGAATCTGCATAGGTAAGCCCGGAAAGCTGCAAGGTATATGTGCCGTCAAACGGCAGACCGAAGGGAAAAGAAACCACATACGCACGCGGCGATGCGCCGCGCTGCACCGTGCAGTTTACCAATGCACCGTTTTCATGCTTCACGCAAAGCTGCTCCTCCGTCACAGCAGACGGTGCGGCGTTAAAGATAAGCGGAAGCGTTTGCGTTTCGGCATCGTAGTCACCTGCCGTTGCTTGCAGCGCCGCCCCGATATATTCTGCGCGGACATTTTTTATGGTTATATCATTTGTAACCGATGTGTTGCCGCCATCGGCATAATTATAAAGCCGTATGCCGCTGATACCGCCGAACTCCGACCGGCTGAGTGTACCCGTCATGATGCTTTTCTCTCCGCAATACACGGTATATTGCCAATCGCTTTGCGGTGTATCGCTCGTCAGCACATATTGCAGAGGGAAGTAGCCGTCACTGTCGGCCTGTGCCTTGGAAATGGTTGCCTGCGTGCTGCCGTTGCGCAAAGCCGTCCCCATCGGCTCTACGGTGTTTTGCGTTTTGCCCGTTTCGCCCATAATATATACGCATTGCCGTGTTGAGCCGCCCTTTTGCGGCCCGTGCTTTATGTTAAAGGTATAGACAACCGTGCCGCAGGTTACTGCACTCTCCTGCTGTATATACATCTGGGACTGATAAGTTGATGTACCGGCTCCGTCCGTCCAGCGGAAGGTCAGGCCGCCATCCTCCGTAAGCATAAAACGGCTGACACCGTAAGCACCGTTGACAGAAGCTTGCCCTTTTAGCCACGGTGTTTTTGCGGCCAGCTCTGTAGCCGATTTTTCTTCGCCCACGGCCCAATCTCCCCATACAGCCAAATCGTTAAAATCAGCCGTCAGGTTCATTCGCTTTGCCTGATATGTATATGCCGAAGGCGCACAAGCCAAACCGCCGATTGAAGTGAGCTTTTCCGTAACCGACAGTGTATACGTATCGGCTTCCAGTCGGCTGACAGATGCCTTTACGCTTTTGCCGTCCGTTGAAAGCGTCAGTGCCTCAAGACTCACGCGCTCCCCTGCGCTGTTTTGCAAAACAATACCTTCTGCCAGCGTCGCTTCATCAAGAACCGTATTAAAATCAAGTGTAAAGGCCGCTCCGTGCGTGTAAATCTCGCTGCCGTCTGCCGGAGAAACCGCCGTTATCTCCGGCGCGGCAGCTGCAACAAACATATCTTTTTCAGCTGCATAATGCGCCTTCATTTCGTCTGCTGTTAATATGCCGTCATAAATTTTTAACGAAGCAACAGAAATGCTGCTGCATACGTAATCCGTTTGGGCGTAGGCGCCAACAATCACACCGGCCGAGGATTCCGTAACCTTCTCTGCCGTGGCGTTTGAGTCGTTATAATTAACGCCGTTAAAATAAAGGCCGCCTGTGGTTTGTGTGCTTGAGCCGTTCACGGTAAGCGAACGCGTTACAACCAAATGCAGCCATTCATCCTTTGCCCAGTTGCCCGCGCCGTTTTGACTTCCCTTACTGCCGGCACGAATCAGCAGGGCGTTATGATCCGAACTAAATATATAAACGCTCTGCTCTGCATAACACTCTCCGTTTCCATCAAACCCCAAAAGGCTTAAAAAATGTGACCACTGCGTACTTTCGCGCTTAACCCAAAATTCTGCCGTGTACGAACGGTTGGCAAGCGCCGTATCCGCCACTCGCAGGGCACGTTCCTTTTGCTTTGCGCCGTGAATGGTTAGATACGGCACGGATTTATTTTGCACATTCACAAATTCATGCTTTGTAATGGCTGCTGCACTGTCCGATGTAACCGTCACCGCTGCCGTTTGACTGCTGCCCTGATTGGTAAACCCCTTCATCTCGCTTTGCAAATAGCCCGAAACATCCAAATCAATCAGCGGCTCTGCCTCGGCTCCCGATGCACTGATCCCGGCAGCCGACATAAGGAAGCAAGCCGATAGAATAAGAGAAATAAGCCGACCTTGTTTTTTCATATAATGACCTCCTATGAAAGAGGGAGCCTGTTGCTAAAGCAATAAGCCCCCACAGGATTATATTTTATGCTGACAATGCCTTATAAATCATCGTGGCCGCCTCTGCACGCGATGCCTGTTTTTTCGGTGCAAAATAGCCCTCGCCCACACCGCTGACAATGCCCTTTGCATACAAGGCAAACACCGCTTCAAAAGCATAGCCGCTGATGGCATCCGAATCATAGAACACGGCCTTTTCCTCCGTGCTTTTGCCAAGCCCCAGCGCACGGCACAAAATAACGGCCATATCTTCACGGGTAATGCATGCATTCGGATCAAAACATCCGTTGCTGCCTTCAACCAGCCCGGCTGCCGTTGCCGCCGCCACATACGGCGCATACCAGCTTTCGCCGCTCACATCGGCATATCGTCCGTCATAGGCGGCTTCGGGCGTACCAAAGGCACCAACCATCATCTTGGTAAACTCGGCACGTGTTACCTGCGCACCGGGAACGAAAATTGTCTTGCTCCGTCCTGCAATCACACCTTTGTCCGAAAGGGCGCGAATCGCCGTTTCTGCCCAGCCGTAGTTTTCCAAATCACTGAATCCGCTGCTGCCGCCCTGAATCACATCGGTTCCTACAACGGTTTCGGATTTAATTTTACCGCCGCCGCTGCCACCGCTGTTGCCGCCGCCCGTATTGGTACGGTCAGAGCTGCTGCCGCCCTTTAACACGCTTTCTACCGCCGTGTTTAAGGCTTTAGAAAAGCTTTCTATGCTGTCATAGCTTTTATCCGTTAATTTTTGATATACCTTCGGCAAATCGTTTTGGGAAACGCGTTTATATTGAGTTGTATCAATATCATCAAACAAAGCCAATAACGCTTCTGTTATTTCCTGTAATTTCGTATAACGTCCTTCCTCCAGCATTGTCAGTACACCGGCACGCAGAAAATTGTCCTTAAACGCTTTTGCATCGGCCGATTGCTTAGCCGCCGCGCTGACCTTTTGCGCCAATTTTTCATACGCCTGTGCCTCTTTAAAATACGCGGCCATTCGGGCTTCGCTGTACGCCGTATCGTCTTCCTCCGCGAACAGGCCGCGGCTTTGTGCGTACGCGTCCAAAAAGACTGACAGCTCCTGAAGCGTTGTTATATCACACGCCTGCGCCAGCATAAAACAATCGTTATAATGCTTGGCAAAGCTTTGTGCGGCTGCTGTTATCGCTTCAACCTCGGCTTCCGTGACCGCATCACTTGGCAGTGTGTAGCTGCCAAACGCTGCCAGCCGTTTGGCCAAAAGGCTTTTGGCCGCAGCCGACAGCTTGCTATAGCCCTCTTCATCCATACCAAGCGCCGATTGATGACCTGTGAGTGCGGCAAGCAGGGCGGCTTCGCCGTCCGCAACGCCTTGGTTGACGGCCTTAAGCGCCGTAAGGCGCGCATCGGCACCCAGGTGCCGATACGTAAAGCTTACATCGGCATCAATGTAATCGGCCGATACATAGATGCTGTAGTCACCGCTTGGCGTATTGCCGGGGAAATAAACGCCCGGAAAGCTGAACGATACGACGCCGTTTACACTTTTGCCCGATGTCGTTTGCGCCACCTCTATCACGGCATCATCTTTTTTAATTTCCAGAATCAGCGGAAGAGTTCCCTTTGCCGAAGCAGCCGTGCCGCTGATCACCAGCTGATTCGTTTCCAAATTAAGCACTGCCCTTGCCGTAAGCGCTTCACTTGCATAGGCAGGCAATATAAGGCTCATGCAAAGCATTGTGAAAAGGGCTGCCGCCCGTTTGATAATTGTTTTCATTTCGCGTCTCCCCTCTCTTTACCGATACACCACAGCAAAGCTCATATTATAATAATACGGTTTACCGAACACCACAATGCGCGACCCGACACCGGCATAGCCTTTGCCTGCATCGGACGATATTTTATACGTCTGCCCGATTTTTTCGCACAGCGCCAGTTTAACACCCGTAATTTTTAAATATTCGTAATTGGTTGCCGCCGTAATGGCTTCTCCTTCGTTAATTTTTGCAATTTTAACAAAATCATCTTCCACCGCCACAATTTCGCCGCTGTATAAACGGCCGTAGCTGTCATCACGGCTGACATTGGCCGCCGAAAGGCTGATCGTCGGGCGGATACCTGCTGCATTTTGCGCCGCACCGTCACGCAGATAGTGAAGCACCATGTAATAAATCGCGTTGCTGCCGTCCAGGCGCACCTGAATCACATCACCGACCTCCAGCGAATCAACCGTTTTTTTAATGTTTGCATCTGTATTGTACATATGCTTGCTGACAGGCGCTTCAAACTCACCGTTTGCATTAAAGCCGTGGATGACTTTAATTTCATCGCCTTCATCATCCACACGCGTTGTTATTTTGTCCACCAAAATCGCCGGCAGAGAATCACCGGCCGATCGGAATGCCCAAACGACAAAATCCGCTATCATGGAATTTTCCTTTGTGGTATACGGAATCAGCGCCTTGTTGGAATCGCTTGTGCCGATGCCGCTTTGAAAGCCGTATAACTCGCGGTCGCCGTTGTTCCACAAATTTGCAACCTTAGCCGTGGCCAAAAGGGGACAAATATCATTAAAATTTGAATCCTGAATGGTGGTACCGCTGCGCGTTTGGCTGTATGCATATCGTCCCGGCAGCAGCGGCTTTAAAACGTCATTCACGCCGCCTGCCGCCTCCTGCGGCGTATCAAGCATGTTAATCTTGCCTTCGGTATTCAGTGTGTACCGCACGGCCACATGCGGCTCTAAGTCATACGATGTGCCAACGCCTGCTTTCCAGGATGCCGCCTCGGTTTCGGCCTGCGTCATAAGCGCCGCAAGACCGATAAATCCGTCCTTGCCGCCTGGTAGTTCCTCTCGTTTGCAATATACGCCGTCGGCATATACTTTATCTGCAAATTCAATGGTTTCGATTGTATTGTCCTCCGTTAACAGTTCGGCTGCAACTCTTGTGCTCAATCCGCCGGAATCGAGCTTGCCTGCCTTAAACATAACACCTGTTTTCACAAATCCCGTTTCGGTAAAATCCACATATTTGCCGAAGCTGTTCAGCTTAAGCGTTACGGTTTGCCCCACCATCGGGCGTTTACGCGTAATGGTGTAGGCTTCGTACGTTTCGCCGTTGTCCAGTGTAACCTTTTCTGCGTCATCCTCTGTGCTGACGACCTGACCGGTTGCCGTCTCGGTTACAATGTACATTCTGCAAAGCACATCGCCGCTTGTGTTACGGCTGCGGTATACATCCATAACGCCACCGATCGGCGCACTCCCCCACGCTGCCCCGGAAGCACCGATAAACAGCCGTATATCGTCCAGATCGGCAAAGGTCAGCTTTCTGTTTTGCAAAATATCAAACACCGTGTTTTGTGCCAGTCCGCCGAAAAGTATCGTCTCCGGCTGCTCTATGATAATAACATCCAAAATGCCGTCAGCATCGTTATCAAAGGCAAGTAGCTCGCCCTGAAAGCTTGCGGGGTTGACCAGTACGCTTAAGCCCTCTGCCGCCGGACGGCCGTTATACATCAGAATTGTATTTTGGTTCAGCTTCAGCGATTCAATTTTATCCTTTTCATTATAAAACGAAATGGCACGATCGGTGATATCAGCAAAATCCGTATCGCCGGAGGTAAAACGTTTCATTTCGGCGCGTTTATCGGGACGGATGGCAACAATCGTACGGTCTGCATTGTTTTCCTCATAAAAATATGTGCACTGCACACCCAAATAGTTTTGTGCGTTGGTTTCACCGGCTTCGTAGCTTTTGCCGTCTATCACAACGCAGCCCACAGCGGCTGTGCTGTCCGTTGCATATAAATTATTGGTTGCATTGGCGCTGACAAGGCCGGTAGCCATGTAAATATTTTTGGTTCGGCTTAAAATAGCGTTGCGCGCATCAAACACCACTTCTTTTTCACTGACAGAAGTGACCATGGCATAGTCGGCCGAAAGTGCGTTATACAAAAGCGAAACCATATCGCCGCGACGCAGTGCCTTGGCGTTATCCGCATCCACACCCTTTAATAAATTCAGACGGCGCGCAATCGAAATATAGTCGCGTCCGGCGTTGTTTAAATAATCGTAGCTTAAAACGCGAACCACCAGCTCGCAACCCTCCGAAAGGCTGACCATAGAAGACGGTGTGAAGGCCTGTGTTTCATTTGGGGTCAGCACGCCGACCGAGCAAAGCTTTAAAAAGCTTTTATAATCCGCGTCGCTTTTATCCACATCCGAAAAGATGCGTTCATCGGAAGGGACAACCATGCTGTCCGGGTAAAATGCTGCCAAGGCACGGCACAGCTCACGTCTGGAAATGGGCATTTTAGCGTCAAATTCCGCACCCGTGGCAGTCAATATGCCCAAGTCGGCCAGCAGATTAATTTCTGTCCGCTTGCTGCTGTCCGCAATATCCGAAAAAGCGTCCTCATCCGCAAACTGCGCGTACATGTCCCTCGCTTCCGGCACGGTAACGGTCAGACTGTAAAAATCGTGTGCGCCGCTTTCACAGCAAACCCAAATGCTGTGCTCACCCTTTAAATTCACCGTAACCGGCAGCGATACCTCAACCGTCTGCCAGCCCGAGCCGACAGCCGCCTTTGTATCGATTGTGCCGATTAACTGACCGCCGGAGGAATCGGCTCTGAGCGAAAGTGCACCGCCGTTTGTTTTATCCGTTCCGAAACGTACTGTAATTTGCGAGGGCGACATTTTAAAATTAACGGCATACCCCACACTGCTGCCGCCACGCAGCGATAATCTGTTTTCATATTTTTGTGACGGCGAACCGGATACATAATTCGGCGCCGCAATCACAACATTTTCTGCCGCCGATGCGGTTAGTGTGCCCATTGACCCCATGCACCCAATCAGCATAACCGTTATCAGGGTTAAAGCCAAAATTATTTTCTTCAATCCAACCATTCCTTTCACTTTTTGTTCACACATGTACTCAGGCACATCGGGCTTAGCTCCCCAATGCCTATCTATCGTCAAAACGCCCTCGGCGTTTATTATTTTCTGTTTTAATGATCAATCGATTGCAAAACAACAAAAATCGTGTCATTTGGTGCTGCTGCAAGACTTGCCGAGATCGTTCCTCCGCTCTCTGCCGCAAGCACACCGACCCGTTCCGTTTGGCTGCCCCTGCACCGATAAAACGCTGCTTGCGCACGTTCGCCCGATGCAAGGCCGACAATTTGCACACGCACTTCATACGTGCCCTCGGCCGTAACCGCACCAACCTGCGTACCGCCGTAAAACAGCTGCACGCTTTGCACCGACGGGGTGTACAGCGGTACGTCATACTTGGGCGTTGGCATAAGCGCCGTGTTTATAGTGACCTCTGCTTCGTCTGCTGCCAGTAGACCGTTGCTTTGCACCGTATATGACCCCAAGCCGTCATGTTCGGCAATTTGCAGTTTTATAAGCTGGTGAATCGGATCATAAATCACCTGCTGCGGCCGCATAGGAACACCCATCGGGCTTGTGACGGCAAAGGCATCACAAGTCACCGTTGTACCGTTTAACCATGCATCAGATGCAAACTCCAGCCAAAGCGTGTCACCGCCGCCTGCCGTCCGCAGCGTGCCCGTGTGCAGCAGTTCTCCTGCCTTACCTTGCGGCGATAGTACATTTGACCAGATATAAACCTTTAATTTCTGCCCCGGCAGATACACCGTTCCCTCCGGCATAGATATGTTCTCTTGCTGCGTTGCGCCGGGTGCAAGCGTCACTGTCCTTTGTGCCACGCAAATAACCGATTGATTTTCATAAAGCGCCAGCCGAAGCGTGATCGTTTGCGTAAATGCGCTGTGACTGACAAGCTTTGCCACGGCCACAGGCCGATCGGTTTGGGATAAATCTGTCACCGGATTCCCGTTCACATCGGAAAATGCGGCTGTTGCCGAAGCCGTCGGCAGTGTCGAGACAGAAATCCTGCCCACCGTTAAAAGCGATTCGGTATCTGCCGTTGTCAGCTTGTAATTTTCAAAACAAATATAAGATAGCTGCGGCAGCGTGCTTGCCGCTATCGTCTGCGTAAAAATCGGCGCGTCATAGCCGTTTTCTTTTTCATACAAGGCCAGCTGCCAGTCGCTTTCCTCGCGCGGCCGCTCCAAAACCGCGCGCAGCTCGTAAAACTCTGCCTCATTTACATAATCAAACCACGATCCGTTCACGGTTTGCTGACAGCGTGTTAAGTGTCCTGCACGGCTCAAAACCGTGGTGTACACCAGCGGCATGGAGTTGTCCGCACGCAAAAGCAGTACATTACGCGCCGTTGTCTGCGCCTCTGTCCTTTGAAGCTTAAAATCAATGGCATAGCGCCCTGCGCGTATCGGCTCATCCGTCTGATACCGCAGCATACCGCCGAATTTTCCCTCTTTTGTGCCAATGGCAATGGTATCATCCGCACCGCGTGTATAGGCGCCGCCTTCGTTGCCCGAAAAATTTGTTCCGTCAAAAATTTCTTCACCGTATGTTATGCCAACCTCCATATCGGCCGGCAAAACAGCGGTTTGCAGCACGGTTTGCGCCGCGGCCGAAAGGCCGCAAAAAACAAGCATTGCCGCAATCCATAAGATTGTTATTCTTCTTTTCCGCACCATGCCGCATACCTCCGTCCGGCGGCTGCCCCTGTGCAGCCGCCGATTTTTTTTAATTTTTTAGCTTAGTGAACAGCCGCCGCTGCCAGCGGCTTTAAGGTTTTCATATCCAGCAGCATAATTTTTACTGTTGCTGCATCGTCCGCTGTGGGGATAAAAATACCGCTTATTGATTGTGTGGCCATCTCTGCATTCGGTTCAAAGTCAGAAAGCTTAATTTCGGCCGCAGGCTTGTTATCCTTTGTATAAACCACAGCCACAACCTTGGCCGGTTTTGTGCAGTTAGCCACGCTTGCCGTCCACGCATAGGCCGCATCCTTGGCAAAGGCCGTACCGGCCGTGTGCGTTACGCCAAATTCATCCTCCACACTAAGACCGTTGATGGAAACCGGCCCTAAAACACGGTCGGCGCTATACAAAATCGAAATATCCTTAAACGTCAAATCACTGGCTCCCGCTGTTCCTTTATAATGATACACCGAAAGACCCGTCAAATAGCCCAGTTCGTCTGTCGGGATAATATCGGTTAACAGTACGGCTCCCGCCGTGGTATTGGTCACGGTCAAAAACCAAGGATCGGCTTCGCTTGCTCTGTACAATTCAAAGCTGAGAGACGCATAACCGTCTGCATCTCTCCCAAGCGCTGCCGCGCCGCCTTCATTAAAGATCTGGTGCGTGTTGTTCAATTGCTCTGCACCGCCTATAGCCGATTTAGGAACATCAAAGTATAAACCGCCTTCACCGTTTAACAGTTCAATTTCGCTTACCTTTTGCTGTGTTCCGTCGCTGTCACCTGTCACCTGCAGCTTATATTCATAGCCTGCACGCTCAACACGCTTCATATCAATGCTGACATTCAGTTTGGCATAGCCCGACCGAATGGGTGCCTTAGAGCTTATATCCATAGAGGACTGAAAGCCGCCCGAAGGCAGATAACGGAAGGTAATGCTGCCATCTTCATTGACAATAAACGTACCCGTTTGCCAGCCGTTACCGCTCGGCACCGTGCCGCTTAAAAGCTCTGCTTTGGCGGTCAGTTCTGCTGCCGTTTTTTCCTCGCCTATCGTATAGCCCCAGCTAAGCGGCGATTCCTCTGCCGCCATATCGCGTGCTGTGTAGCTTGCCGAAAGTGACGGGAAGGCTGTGCCGTCCGCTGTTAAAATCCCTTCGTCCACAACCAGTGTATACGCACCCGGCGCCAGACGGGAGGCCGAAAGTGTAATGGCATTACCGCTGACGGCAGCTTCAGATGTCACAATCTCCCCTGCCGCGTTTTGCAAGCGAACCTTGCCGCTTACGCTGCCGGCATCAATCGTTGTTGCGGCCAAAACAGTAAAGTCCGTACCGCTGGTATAAATCTCTGCACCGTCTGCCGGTGTCACGCCGGAAAATTTGGCATTGGTGGCGCTCCAGCGCATGGCCAAGCTGTTGTTTTTAAAGGTTAAATTAAACCGATGCGTGTTATCAAAATATTGCTGCAGCCGCACGGAGCTTACATCACCGATTTCACTTCTTGCAAAGGTTGTATCTGCCAAAACGGCTCCGCTTGCAGCGTTGTACATTCTAACCTGCCAATCACTTGCGGCATCCTTTGCATAAATTTCAAAATGCAGCGGTACATAGCTTTCGGTGTTAAGGCCTGTTATAGTGCCTTTGCCGTCCGTGATCCATGCACCGTCCGTATTGTTGGTGCCCACCAAACGGAAACCGCTGTCCACCTTGGTTACATTGCCCTTTAAGCTCATATCCAGTTCTAACAGACCGTAAGGAACAGCCGCACCCGTGTTAAACCAAAGATTGGCATTATACATAGAGCCAAGGCCTGCCGCGCCGAGCGGATCACGATAGGTCAAATTGTTCTCGCTGTCTACGGTAACAATACCGCCGCCGCTGTTTGTACCGCTGCCCGTTGCATTGCCCGTAATCCAGGGAAATATCGGTGTTATATCACTCACACGTTTATCTTCGCCTGCCGTAAAGCCCAAGGCCGTAAAATCAGCCGTGCGGTTTAGGCCGCAAATGGTAACGGGGTAACTTGCGCTCACTGCTTCCAAGCCGGATTGTGCGGCTTTCAAGGCTTCGGTAACCATCAGTGTATAGCTGCCCTCGGCTGCGTTTTCTGCTGTAACGGTTACGGTTTTGCCATCCTCCGAAAGTGTTTTTGCCGTGGTGACGGTCGCGCCCTCGCTGTCTGTCAGAGAAATACCTGCCGCCAAGCTATCTGCATCCAGCGCCCCATCCGATGTCAGCACAAAAGAGGGTGAAAACACATAGGCTTCCCTGTTTTGCAAGCTGATTGTCGGCGCGGTCGCAGGGGTGTAGGTATCCTTCTCGGCTGCATAATGCGCTGCAACCGTTTCGGCAGAAAGCGCACCTTCATACACCTTTAAACCGGCAAGAGAAAGTGACGTCGGGCAATACTGTGATGCCGTATAGGCTCCGGCATACACATAGGCAGCTGTTTCTTCTATCGCCGCTGCCGTGCCCGAATTGCTGCCGCGATAGGCACCGTCTACATACAATTTGGCTGTGGTTTTGATTGCACCGTCAACTTCTTCCAGTTCACGCTGCAAAACAACATGGTGCCATGTGCCGTTATCAAGGGCATATTGTGTACTGTCTGTTGACGTGTTTGCACGCAGCTGCGCTGTCTTTTGATTGCCAACGGCGTTGACATATGCCGACTGTGCCGCCGATTCTGCCGCGTCTATCGGACGGATGGCAAGCAAGCTGCTCCATTGAATGTCAACATATTGCATCCAGTATTCCGCCGTTATGCTTTTATTGGCCAGTGAAGGAAGCGCAACCATCAATCGGCGGCTGGCTTTGCCGTCGCTGCCTCTGTCCCAATGCATGGTGAAATAGTCGGTCTCTCCGCCTGCCAAATTGGTAAAGCTATTTTGCACCAAACGGGTGGCAGGGCTGCCGTAGCCCGGTTTATAAGCACACCACAATTGAATCGTGTTGTCGCTGCCGACTGCATCCGTCAGGCCGCGTGCCGAACCGTTTTGAGTCGTAGCGTCGAAAGCGGATTGATTCAGTTCAAATGCAAGCTCGCCTTCTGCCGCCGAAACGCCGCCGATCGTAATAACTGACAACATCATTGCCAAAACAAGACATAACGAAAGCCATTTTGAAGGTTTTTTCATGTTCTACACTCTCCTTTTTTATATATTTCGGACAACCGTTTGTCCGCAGAATACAAGGTTTGTCGCTGTTTACGAAAGCGTAACGGGTGCACAGGCCGGGCGCAGGTGCGTGCCGCAAAGCTCCCAGCAATATACGGTCACATCGCCGCTCATGGCCGATACATCCAGGTTTACCGCACCGGCCGATGATACCGTTTGCGTTTGCATAGCCGCGATTCGTCCGTTTGCATCACGTGTTACCGCCATAATATACACCGCGCTCACGTCTCTGTCCGGCTGTGTCACGCTTACGCAAACCGTGCCGCCCGTACGCCAAATATTGTCTGCCGTCACCGCGCGCGGCTTTGCCGTAAAGCTGTAATCGGCGCAGTCCTCGCCGCCAAAACGTAATGTATAGGTCTCGCCGGGGGTTAAATATTCCAAAAACGCAATATGCAGCTGTTTGCCGTTTTCATCCAAACGGATGTCTGCATCCACCTTTTCTCCTTTTGCGTTTTCAATATATGCCGCATTGACCGTTTCTGCCTGTGCGCTGCGCGCAAAGGTCAGCAACAGCGTGTCGGCCGAAGGGCTGATTTCTGCCTGCGCATCCGTTATGCTTTGACCGCCCTTTACGCCGCGCGGATTAAATGCAAGCGTCATGGGCATAAAGCTTAAATTATTCTCGCCGCTGCCCACATAATAGACATAAAAGCGAACATCTGTAAAGTCGCCAAACTCACTGCGCACGGCAGTTGTCGTCGCCAGCGGTACATTGGTTTCGTCATTGTACAGCGTAAAGCTCCAATCATCGGCCGCCGTTTTGGCATAAGCCTCCACACGAATCGGCAGATAATCCGTTGTGCCAAAGGTATAAGCATGTTCAATCAGCTTCACGCTTTTCCCCTTTGAGCCAATGACGGAAAACGCACACCCCTGCACAAAGCTGCCCTGAACAGCCGTCGAAAATTCATACAGTCCGTACCCGACAGGCTCTTTGGCCGAAACGGAAAGATTTGCATCATACTTTGCCGAATCGCCCACCTTTTTAAAGACAAGCGCGCCGTCATCATTCACATAAAAAGTACCGACGCGGTTTGTACCGTACGGATTGCCGTTTAAATACGGGCTGGCTTGAGCCAACTCCTGCCAGCTGTGCTCTTCTCCGACCGTCCAGCCGAAGTCCTGCGGTACGATTTCCTCACGGTAGGCATCCTTCGTCACTGCCGTAAAGGAAAGAGAACTCGGAATAGCCGCCAAGCCGCCGTACTCGGCCGCACCGCGCAGCGATTCGTTGACAGACACCGTATAAACCCCGTCCTTTTTCAAGCCGGAGGCCGTCACCGTGACCGTAAGCCCATCGGCCGAAAGCTCCAGATTATCCATTGTAATCGGGCGGCCGCTGTCATCCGTCAGCCGAATCCCGTCTGCCAGCGTTGTACCGTCTATCGGCACATCAAACACAAGATTGATCACCGCGCCGTCGGCATTCACCTCACCGCCGCTTGCAGGGGAGCTTGACACAACTTCGGGTCCTTTGGCTATGGTAAAGCTGTCTCTTTCATCGGCATAATGTGCCGCAACCAAATCGGCTGAAAGCACACCTTCGTATACCTTTAAAGAGGCAACCGAAAGCGCCTTGGGGCAATATTGCGAAGACGTATGTGCCCCTGCGAACACAGCGGCCGCCGTTTCCTCTGTCTTAGCCGCCGTGGCCGAATCACTGCCCCTATACACACCGTCTACATATAATTTTGCGGTGGTTGTCACCTGTCCGCCGCTCTCCTCCAGTTCGCGCTGTAACACAACATGGTGCCATTTTCCGTTTTCTGCCGCATACTGCGTATTGTTTGTCGATCCGTTAGCGCGCAGCTGCACCGCTTTTTGTGTGCCGACGGCATTCACATAAGCCGCCTGCGCGGTTGCCGCCTCGTCTGACGGACGGATGGAAAGCAGGCTGCTCCATTGGTCATCTGTGTACTGCATCCAGTATTCTGCCGTAATGCTTTTGTTGGCCAATGACGGAAGGGTAACCGCCAGCCGCCGATTGGCCTTACCGTCCCACGCACGTGACCAGTGCATGGTGAAAAAATTCGTCGTGCCGCCGCTTTTGTTGGTAAAGCTGTCCTTTGCCAAACGAATGGCAGGACTGCCGTAGCCCGGCTTGTAGGTACACCACAGCGCAATCGTGTTGTCCGTACCCACGCTGTCTGTAAGGCCGTGCGCCGAACCGTTTTCCGCAGTCTCGTCAAAGCCTGTCAAATCCAGCGCAAAGACGGGGTCACCCTCTGCCGCCAAAACAGACGGAACCGAAAAGAAGGAGGCAAGCATTACGCAAGCCAAACACAAGGAAAGCATTTGTTTCAATTTTTTCATTGTTTCACGCTCCTGTTTTTGCCCGGCCGATAGCGCCGCCAATGCAGCGCTGTCGGCCAAAATATTGTATGGTTTCGTTTTGCCGCCCTAATTATGGAAGGCTGCAAAGTAGAAGTCGCTGACGCCGTACGGCGGATTGTGGAAGCCCGATGCCGGGTACAGCGGATTTTTATAATTGCCCTCGTGCTCAATGTAAATATCGTGCTTGCCGGCCGGGATGGCTTGAGACAAGTCGATTTCAAGCGTCTGCGCATACCAGATGTCCGCTTCGCGCTTACCGTACCAGTAAGAGGCAACATCAACGCTTGCCACAGGCTCTGCCGTGGGAGAATCGACACGGATGTTAATACGCGTGTTGGAATAGCTTGAACTGGTACCCAATTTCAGATTCACTTTGGTAACAGCTTCGGTAAAGGTGCGGTCTTTATATAAGAAGGTATGGTCGTTTGTATCGGAAATGCGGCAGGCCGTACCGTTTGCATAGTTCGTGCTGGTGGGCTGGTATGCAATACGCGGCGTTCCCTCACCGCCGATAACTTCATCTGCCGATCCGATCCAAAGCACCTGAGAATCGCCGGGGTACACAAGCTTTGCCGCTTCCTCCTGATAGTTCACCGCTTCAACACGACCCTTAACAAGCTGCAGCGCATTGTTCGTGGCCGAAACCGTAATGCTGCCGCTGCCCGTTACATCACCGGGAATCAAAAATTCTTTGCAGGCCGGTGTTCCAAGCACCAGGCTGTGCACCATAACAGAATCGCGATAGGTGTGCGTTTCGCCGTTATCCAGCTTCACGGTTACAGTCATATCGGGTATGTTGCGCACGGTGGCCTTGTAATAATCCGATGTATAGTATATACGGATGCGGCTGCCGCTTTCGGCAAAACGGAATGTGCCCCAAGTAACCGTGCTGTCCTCGTCCGGCAACACAATGCGGTCATCCTCATTCATATAGGCGCTGCCACCCAAAGTGCCCTCGTCTGCCAGCTTAGATTCCAGCGAATACTGCTCGTAATTCAGCATAAAGCGCTCTGCGGCAGCCTGCTGTGCACCGGCATAAAACGGCTTGTTGTAAGGATAGTCGTTTTGCGTGATGGAGCTTACGCCCTCGGGACGCAGACCCAGGCTCACGTTGCCCCACATATCCACCTGCGCCGTTGCATCACCGCTCTGGAGGAAATATGCACTGTTATTATCGGACATGTAGCCGTCATACGTGGCAAATGCCACGTTGGAATAGCATTGGTTCATGTTTGCATTGCCGTCAAAGTAATACAATGTACTCATAAAAGAGTCACGTGAGATGGTGCAGTTATCATGCGTTACATTGTGATGCACACGCGTTTTGTTCCAGTCGTTGCCGCCCGTTGTGCCGTGGAAGTAAATGCAGCCCGTGTCACGCGCAGTCACATCGCCGTAGTAAAAGTGGTTGTAGCCTATGTCACACGCCAAAATCGGCAGACAGCCGCGCTGCGGGTCACCGCTGGGGTGCGAATAATTTCGTGACAGATACATGCAGGCACGCCCGGCACCGTAAGAGGTATTCCCCACAATGGTATGGCCGCCATACTTGGCCGGCGGCTCATCCCAGCGCACACCCTCTACCGTTATACCGGAGGGATACGTGCCCATATAGCTGGTATGCGCCACCACGCAGTTTTCAACATAGGTATATGTACCTGTTAAATAAATACCGGCCGCAGCGGAATATTCAATATTCGCATTGATAAAGGCATTGTTATGGCCGTGTGCAAAAAATCCGGCTTCGCCCATTTCCGGGGCGTCAATTTGGCCTTTCGTCTTATCATACTGTGCCGTACCATCCGGCTCGTACATGCGCACGGTATGTGTTACATGTGCAGCCGACCAGTCAAACTGGCTGATGTATTTGTGCGTTCCGCCGTTTAACACGCACATTTCAGAGTCACCGGCCATGGTTAAACCGCCACCGCGTGTGTGAATCCCCACAAACTGCACATATTTGCGGTTTGTCAGGTCAATCACGCGCTGACGCTGCTTGGCCTCCACCGTAAAGGTCTCCATATCGGCACCCTCCGGCGGATACAGAATCAGCATATCGGTTTCATCGTTAATATACCACTCACCCGGCGTATCCACCGTGTTGATGTGGTGCGTAATATAGCCATAGTCCGAGGGCTGCACGTGTGCGTAATATGCAATACCGTATGACCCCTTGCCGTATTTGTGATCCTGCAAATACAGCTTTCCCTTTTCACTGCCCGTAATCTGTGCGTAAGAGAGCGTCCATGCCTCGCCGACTAGCGTGATAAAGGTGCCGCCCTTCCAATAGTTTTTGGCATCCTGATTGAGATCTGTATCCGAAAGTGCAATGGTACGGTTTTTTTCGGGAATACATATGTTACCCATTGTGGCGCGCATTACGCCGTCATAGCCGGGATGCGGTTCCATTTTTTCACCCGTTTTGCCGTCAATTTTTGTATCGGTATTGGGGTGACGGCCTTCGCGCAAGATTTCATCCCCGTAAATGATAAAGTTGCGGTCATACCCTATGCTTTTAACCGAAGCCACCCAACGGGTATCATCATACTTCACAAAGTCCTTCACCTCGTCAAAGGCCGAAATGGTAACATTTTCGCCTTCTGCCGCCTTGTAAACAATCGGCTTTGTGGCTGTGCCGTCATGCTGCGGCGTTACCGTTTCGCGGTATGTTCCTTCATGAATGATAACCGTATCGCCTGCCTGTGCAACCTCTGCCGCACGCGAAATGGTGGCAAAGGGATGGTCGGCGCTGCCGTCTAAGCTATCGGATGCACCCTTTTTCTGCGAAACGTGAAAGGTGCGCCCCGTACCGCCCGTTTGCACCTCATAAGGGGCAAATTCTTCTTTTAGGCGGTTAAAAATACCATCATTTTCAATAATATTTTTTACGCAAATGCGATCATCAATCACCACATAGCCCTCGCGCCAGCCAACGGTTTTGCCAAAGGCTTCGGCCATGCGGCGCAGCGGCACAAGCGTTTGGCCGTTTTGGTACACAACAAACGAATCTATATCCGTCTTTATACCGTTGTGAATCATGTAATGACCCTTACTGCCCGAATATATCTCTACATTATCATCCGAGAGATACGCATAGGATAAATCGGGGTAATCTTCATAGTAAACAGAGAGCGCTCTGGCTGCCGTTTGAATCGGCAAATACACGGTGCCGCCCAAATTCACGGCCGTTTCGTGCACGTTATCATAATTAATGTAGCGCATGGCACCGCTTGCTTTCAGCGCCACGGCTGTATCCTTTACAACAACCGTTGTTTGCAGCGCGGTATCATAATCGTCCAGTGCAACCAAATACTTTGCCATAATGCCTGTTTTTTGCGATGCCTTGGTAAAGGTAACGGAGGCAATCGTCACGGCAGCATCCGATGATAGCTTCATCACGTGCGAACCGCGGCGCATGGCAATGTCGGCCGTGACTGCTGACCGATCTGCCGCAAGCGGAATACTGTAGCTTTCCTTTTCATCCGAAAGCGTAAGCGTTGCAGCACCGGCAGGCTCGTATGCAATTTCCGCTTTCACCATATCGGCACGCAGCAGCACGTCAAATGCGGCGCTGCCGCCGGCTTCCAGCTTAAGCACACCGTTTTCAATGCTCGCCCGGTCACAGGACACTGCTTCTTCAAATGTATAGGTCATGGTTACATCGCCCGGCGTGTAACTAAGCGGCGCCGCCGAAACGGGCAAAACCGCAGCAAACTGACAAAGTAAACACGCAAGCAGAAAAAGCAGACAGATTTTTTTTGTCATTGTATTCTCTCCTTCTTTTGGTTTTATTTTCAAAAGCGCGCATGCGCAGCTTTTTGATTTCGTTTTCTGTTAATTATGAAACGCCGCAAAATACAGGTCACTCACGCCAAACTTGCTGCTGGCAAAGCTTACATCGCTGTAGGCGCTTGTATCATAATCGCCCTCACATTCCACATAAAAATCGTACGTACTGGCCGGTAAAACCTCATTTAAGTCCACCGTAATGCACTGTGCATACCAAATTTGGGGATTGCTTCGCACACCGTACCAGCGCGGCAAAACATCCAACGTGGCAATCGGCTCGGCCGTTCTAGAGCCGACGCGGATGTTAATTTTAAAGTTCGCATAACAGGTGGCCGTCCCCAGCTTAATCGTCATCTTGCTGACGTTTTCCGAAACAGTGCGCCCGTCATAACGGAAGGTATGGTTGTTAGAATTTGAAACACTCCATGCCGTACCGGCCGCATAGGCGGTCGACGTTGCGGTAAATTTTCGGTTTGGCACACCGGCACCGCGATACAACCCATCATATGAACCGAGATAGAGTACGGACGCATTTGCCGGATATAAAAGCTTTTGATTTTCGGCTTCGTAATCCACCGCATCCACTCTGATTTGGACAATGGAAAGCAGACCGCCCGAAGCGGAAACGCTGACGTTTCCCTGTCCGCTGACGGAGCTTGGTAATAAAACAGATAGCTCTGACGGCGTACCCGGTTCATATGAGTGTACATATACATCTCTTTGATACGTTATGGGCGTGCCGCCCTCCGGCGTTACGGTAACGGTCATCTGCGGAATCGCATCGGTGCTGACAGCATACACATCCGATGTGTAATATACACGCACGCAGCTGCCCGATTCACCAAAGCGGAATCCTCCTGCCGTCACGGCGGCCGCTTCATTGGGTAAGTACACCGCCTTGTTTTGCAGGCTTGCGCCGCCCGTACAGGTCATATCCGCCGCTATTTTAGCCGAAAGAAGCATGTATTCGTTGTAATTTTCCATAAAACGCGTATCCTCTGCGCGCCGCACTCCGGCATAAAACGGCTTGGCATAGGGATAGTCCTGTGTTGTAAGCGAAGCCATTCCCTCCGGCCGCAAGCCCAAATCACGGTTGCCCCATTGGTCTACCTGTGCCGTAGCGTCACCGCCTTGTGTGAAAAATCCGGCACGATTATCGGACATATAGCCATCATACGTTGCAAACGAAAGGTTGGAATAACACTGATTTAAGTTTGCATTGCCGTCAAAATAATAGGTCTTGTTCAGCATAGAATCGCGCGCCAAGGTGCAGTTATCATGCGTAATATTGTGGTGCACGCGCGTTTTGTTCCAATCGTTGCCACCTGTGGTGCCATGAAAATAAAGGCAACCCGTATCACGCGCGGTCACATTGCCGTTATAAAAATGATTATAGGAAATATCGCAGGCCAAAATCGGCAGGCAGCCGCGCCGCGCATCCCCCGGCGGATGCGAATAGTTCCGCGACAGATACATACAACCGCGCCCTGCGCCAAAGGAGGTGTTCCCCACAATCGTGTGGCCGCCGTAGGCCGCTGTCGGCTCATCCCAGCGCACACCCTCCACCGTAATGCCGGAGGGGTATCCGCCTGCATAGGCTGTGTGGCCGATATTGCAATTTTCAACATAGGTGTAGGTACCGGTCAGGTAAATACCCGGCCCGGCCGAATAGGATATATCCGCGTTGATAAATGCATTGTTGTGACCGTGAGCAAAAAAACCTGTTTCGCCCAGCTCCGGTGCATCGACTTTTTTAGAATACGACTCGTTTTGCGCGGTTTCGTAAAGGCGCAGCGTATGCAGCACATGCGCCGCCGACCAGCCGAATTGACTGATGTATTTATGTGTACCGCCGTTTAACACGCACATTTCAGAATCTCCGGCCATGGTCACACCTCCGCCGCGTGTATTGATGCCTATAAACTGCACATATTTGCGGTCTGTTAAATCAATCACCCTTTGGCGCTGCTTCACTTCAACCGTAAGGGTTTCGGGGGTCACGTCCTCCGGCGGTACCAAAAACAGGGTACTTTTGCCCGTGCGGCTGTTTATTTGCACATACCACTCGCCCGGCATATCCAGCGTGCGGATGTGGTTTGTAATATAGCCGTAGTCCGAAGGCTGCACTCTGGCGTAATAACTGATGCCGTACGAGCCGTTACCGTAGCGGTGATCCTGTAAATGCAGCTTACCCTGTTCACTGCCCGTAATCTTCGCGTAAGAGAGCGTCCACCCCTCACCCATCAGTGTAACAAAGGTGCCGTCCTTCCAATAATTCGTCACCGTTTGATCCAGTTCTCCCGTATCGCACAGTGCCACGGTGCGGTCATTTTCGGGAATCATGATGTTCCCCATTGTGGGACGCATAACCCCGTCATAGCCCGGATGGGCAGCCAGTTTTTGCCCTGTTACGGGGTCAATTTTGGTATCGGTATTCGGGTGGCGGCCTTCACGCAGAATTTCATCCCGATAGATGACAAAATTACGGTCAAAACCCATTGTTTCCGGTATGGCCGCATAGTAAATGCCGTCCATGGCGCTGTACGGCTGAAAACCGCTGACCTCCTCAAAGGCCGAAATGGTCACATTCTCCCCCGGTGCTGCCCGAAAGATAATCGGAGCCGTCGCCGTGCCGTCGTGCCGGGGCGTTACGGTTTCGCGGTAAACCCCTTCATGAATCAAAATCGTATCTCCTGCCTCCGCGACATCGGCCGCAGCCGAAATGGTGGCAAAGGGGTGCTCCGCACTGCCGTCTGCCGTTTCACTGTCAGCCGAAAGCGATACATGGTAGGTCGTGCCGCTTTGTGTATTTGTTGTATTAAAATTTGCAAATTCCGTCTTTAGCTTTGCAAAAATATCCTCGTTTTTCACAATGGTTTCGGCGCAAATGCGGTCATCGATCACAACAAACCCATCGCGCCAGCAAACCGTTTTGCCCAAAAGCTCTGCCAGGCGGCGCACCGCCACGAAGGCAGACCCGTTTTGATACAGCAAAAATCCGCTTTCCAGTTCTTCTTTTGTACCGTCTTTTACAATGTAATGTCCGCGCACACCTGCATAAATCGAAAGTGTATCGCTTGCTAAATATACATAACCCAAATCGGGATAATCTTCATAGTAAATTGAAAAGGCTCTTGCCGCCGTCTGTATCGGCAGGTACAGCTTTCCCTCCTGTTTTAAGGGCACTGCTGACGGGTTTTCGTAATCAATATAGCGCAATGCGCCGCTGCTTTTTAAAAGCACACTGTTCTCCTTTAATATAACCGCCGTTTGCAATGCCGCATCATAGTCTGTTTGTTCTGTTAAATACGTTGCCATTGTACCCGTTGTCTGCGCCGCCTTGGTGAAGATAACGGAATGAATCTGCACCGCGCTGTCAGACGCTATGCACAGTACATGGGAACCGCGGCGCAGCACAACCGATAGCTGCGCCGTGGTTTGTTCTGCCGAAAGTATAGCCGTATAGCTTTTATTCTCTGCCGATATGGTTACATTGGCCGTACTCTCGGCCGTATAGCTGATGTCGGCCTGTACCATATCGGCACGCAGCAGCAAATCAAATGTTGCGCTGCCGCCCGGCTCTAAGCTGAGCGTACCGTCCGATACCGCTGCACCGTCAAGCGTGCGCGGTGCATCAAAGCTGCATACCGCCGTTTTATCTCCCGGCGTGTAGGCAAGCGGCACACCCAAAACCGACTCGCTTTGACAGATAATGCATAATAGTAGTATCAGTACGCTCAGCTTTTTTTTCATAGCAATCTCCCCGATATATTAGATTTATTTAAGCTTCCAATTGGCTAAATTATCAAATAAATCTCCGTTTTGTTCCTTTACGGTCTTGGTCATTTCATCTAAGGTTGCATCCGTAAAGCCGTTCGATTCCGCAACGGACAGCATTTTGTTATAATACGAATCAAACTCTGCCTGATTGGTTGCGGTAAATACGGTTTTCATGGCATCCTCAATAGACTGACGGGCATTCCAGAAGGTGCTCACGCCGTTTACATAGTGCGGAAAGCTCCAAATTGCCCAAGTATATTCCATGGTCGGGAAATCCGGCAGCGGCTCAAAATAACCATAGTTCCAATAATTTTTATAGTTGCTGGCCACGCGTTCTTCTTCATAATTTGCATAAATCAGTTCCGGCTGATATTTGTTCACGCCGTCCCATGCAAAGAAGAAGTCCAGCCGCGGGAAGGAGGTGATGCCGTAGTCTGTCAAAACCTCAAGATCGCCGTTATAAAGCTGCGCTGCAGCAAAACGGTCGTCCGTATACTTCATGTTGCCTTCGGCATCCTCGGTGTAAAGACCTGCCTTTTTCGGTCCCCAGTTGGCAAATTTCATACCGGCTTCGGAATAGAAGAAGTCCAAAAAGCGCAGGAACTGCTCTGCCTGTGTTTCGTTCATGTTGGCCTTAAACAAATACGTATAGTAAGAAGCAAAGGCCACGTTTCTTGTGTTGGGACGTACATATTGATTATAGTCTGCCGGTACGTCAATCATCACACGGCGATACGAGAATTTTTTACCGGCCGCCGCAAGCTGTTCATCTGTCGGCGGAACGGTGTTGCCGTATAAAACAGCATATTCGCCGTTCATCTTTTTCTGGTCAAATGCACTTTTGGTGTCAACCAACGCTTCTTTTGAAGCTAAGCCGTCAATAATCAGCTGATTGTAAAACTGCATCAGTTCTTTAAACCACGGCTCTTTCATGGTGTTTTTCATTTTGTCCTCATTGCCGTCAAAATAGCTGAAGCAGCTGACCATAGAATCCGGGATACCGCGCCCGGCAAGGGGAACACCCAGCATGGACATAAGATCCCAGTTATCTTCACCCGTGTGGGTGTAAAACGGCCAAATCTTGCGCCCATCCTCGGTTAAGTTCAGCGCATTAATATCTTCTAACAGGGTTCTGAATTCTTCCTTGCTGTGAATGACAACATCCGTCAGGTCGGAGGCCTGATATTTACCGTTGTCTAAGTAAATTTGCTGAATTTCTTTTTGTGATTTTGCACCGGGACGCACCTGCTGCAAAATATCGTCACGCACCCATATCCAAGCTTTGGAATCCGTCGGCTGGATTAAGCTTGCATATTTTTCATCGGAATAGTCGGGGTCGTAAAATTTAAACGCATCCTTTGAAAAGTTCTGCACATGTCCATAACGGCCGCCGTTTTGCGTTTTGCGGTCATACTGTGCACGGATTTCGGGGTCAGAGTCTACTATCTTCATATAGTTTGTCATATATTTCGGAATCATTTCCTCCAAATTATATAACTGGTCGGCATCAATCAGGCTTTGCGCAATGGACGCTTCAACACCCACGCCGACATGGGGGTATGAATTGGTAGCAACCATTTTGGCAAGCTTGGTATCACCCGTGCTGCCGCCGTTATCGAATGATTTGGCTTCACTCAACCGCACACCCGTAACACGCTCCAATTCATCACGAAACTTGTCATCCTTGGCTTTCTTGCCAATGTAAGCGTCGTTTGAACCATAGCCGTACCAAACCGTCACTTCAAACTTGTCGCCCGTCCAGTCCGGCATGTCGTCTATGCAGTCATATTCGTTGCCCAGTTCATTCACATGAGCCGGCAAACCGGCGCTTTCGCCGTTTGTACTTTTTTTTGGCTTGCCGCAGCCGCTTGCGCCTGCCGCAACCAGCAAAGCCAAAAACAGTGCTGTCATCTTTTTCATAATCATGTCTCCTTTATATTGATTTTTTATAGTTTACAATAGTAAAACATCAGCCTTTTACGGCACCCAGCGTAATACCCTGTGTAAAATATTTTTGCAGGAAGGGGTAAATGATAATGACCGGAATGGTGACAACAATAATCTGTGCCGATGTCATAGAATCGGTCGTAACCTTAACGGAGTTGACAAGGTTTTCAACATTCTGACCGCTCTGTACCGCCTCTTGAATCAGCGCCGTCATACGCTCGGTTTCCTTAATCGCCTGCATCAGCTTATATTGCAGGGTATGCAGTCTGGAATCCTGAATGTAATACAGTGTGGTTGTCCAGTCGTTCCAGTGTCCCACAATCAGCCACAGGGCAACGGTTGCCAAAATAGGCTTGGAAAGCGGCAGGATAATTGACCAAAACAGCCGCATTTCGGTGATACCGTCTATTTCGGCCGCTTCGATAATGCTGTCCGAAATACTCGTAGCAATGTAAGACCGAATGACAATGACATTGTAAAAGCTGAATAAAAACGGGAAAATATATACCCAAAAATTATCGAGCAATCCCATTTTGGAAAACAGGATATACTGCGGAATTACGCCGCCCGAAACGAACATGGGAATTAAAAAATAAACATTAACAATTTTCATGCCCTTTAAATCACGCGAGAGAGCATAAGCCGTCATAAACTGTACCAAAAGCGACAAAACCGTTGCAAGAGTGACTTTTAAAATTGTCACAAGCGTTGCCAAATACAGAGAATCATCACTGAGCAGAATACGAAAATTTTCCAGTGTAAAGGCACGCGGCCAAATGCCGATGCCGCCGCGCATGGTATCCTGTCCGTCGTTTAACGATTTGGCCAGCACATTTAAATAAGGAAACAGCGTCACCACAATAATCGTCAGCATAACTAAAATATTTATCACTTTAAAGACCGCGTAGCCCATCCCTTCATTTTTAGAACGATCAATTTTAAACATAGCTTTCATACCTTTCCGTTGATTTTGCTTGCATTAAAAAATAGAAACATCATTCACCTTTTTAGATAAAACATTGGTACCGATAACCAAAACCAGGCTGATCAGTCCCTCTAAAAAGCTAAGCGCCGTTGCAATGGCATAATTACCTTGGTTAATACCCTGTTTATATACAACGGTCGAGATAACCTCGCAATCAATGTACACGTTCTGCAAGCCGTAGATCAAATCGAAGTTCGATTTAAACAAGTTTCCGATTTTTAAAATCAGCAAAATCACAACCGTATTGGCAATACTGGGCAGCGTAACATGCACACATTGCCGAAACTTGCCTGCACCGTCGATAATTGCCGCGTTATACAGTTCCGGATCAATACCGGAGATGGTCGCCAGATAAATAACCGCGCTCCAGCCCAAGTTTTTCCACAATTCCAAAAACACAACATTGGGCACAAACAGCTTTTGTATGGTTAAAAACAAAATACGCTCCGTTCCCTCGCCAAACAGCGCCAAACGAATATCATTGATAATGCCGTAGTTGCTGTAAATAGAACTTGCCAAACCAACAACCGCTATGGTTGAAATAAAATAAGGCAAATAGCTGATGGTTTGCGTAAACCGTTTAAAAAAACCGTTCCCCAGCTCGTTTAATAAAAGTGCAAATAAAATCGGCAGCGGAAAACCGATAATTACATTCAGCATGCTGATTTTAAACGTGTTCCATATCGATTTTGTAAAATCCGGCATGCTTAAAATGGTTTTAAAGTTTTCAAGACCGATAAACGGACTCTTCATGCCTTTAAACACATCATAATCCAAAAATGCAATAGAAAGACCGCCGAGCGGAATATACATAAAAATAAATACCAATACAATCCCCGGCACCAAAAACAGATAGGTCTGCCGATACTTTTTTATGTACCCCCAAAGCTCTGCCGCACTTTCTTTTTTACTTTGTTTTTTGGCTGCTGCCATTGTTACTTTGCTTGCCATAGTATCCTCCATTCTCTCTGCGCACCTGCGCCGCATATCTTACATCTCTTGATAATACATATAACTTTACGGTATGATACTTATATTATAAAGTGAAGCCGCATAAAACACCATGACTTTGTTTGCAAAACCATGACTTAACTTGTGCAAATGACGCAAATAACGCTGCATGCCATATAACTTACGTCAAAACATAAAGAAAAAGCGCACAAAAACCGCCGACACCAAATTTCTTCAGTGTCGGCGGTTTTTTAAGCATATGCCGCACGGCAAATCATATTGTTATTGAATCGGCAAGCGGATGGTTACCGTGGTGAAAAAGCCCTCCTGCGAGGTAACCGAAACACCGTAGGCATCGCCGTATAAAAGCTTAATCCGCTCCACAATATTGCGCAGTCCGATGCCGCCGCCGGCAGCGCCGATCGGTTCTGAAAGAATGTGCCGAACCTTTTCATCATTCATGCCAACGCCGTTATCCGTCACCTCAATCAAAAGCATACCGTTTTCCTTGTGTGCATTAATGTACAGCTTGGCCGGTTCTGTCTGCCCGGCCAGCTTTTCAGCCAAGCCGTGGCTGACTGCATTTTCAATAACAGGCTGCAAAAGCATGTTCGGAATCTCGCATGTGCCCAGGGACGCATCCATTTCGTAGGATACGTCAATCATGTTTTTATACCGTAGCTGTAATAAATCCACATAGTCCTTAATAAATTCAAATTCTTTGGAAAGCGGCAAAACACTTTCCTGTGATAATAAATTTTTTAAAAGCCTTGCCAAAACCTGAATCGATTTGGCTATCTCGGTCTGTTTGTTATAAAGCGCCAAAATACGAATCGAATTAAGCGTATTATACAAAAAATGCGGATGAATCTGGTATCGCAGCGCCGAAAGCTCGGCTTGCTTTTTCTCTTTTTCCTTCCGTTTGGCATCCTCTATAATGGCATTAACGTTGCCGATCATATTATTCAGTCCGTCCGTAATTTGCACAATTTCACGGCTGCCGCGAATATCAATCGTTTCATCAAGCATAGTCTCGTCAAAATTTTTCATAATATGACTCAGCTTTGCCAGTGGCTGCACAAACCGTTTGCGCAACACCTCATACAGCGATATTAAAATACAAAGCGAAATGCCTGCAATAATGACCACAAAAACCGCAATTTTATACAGTTCTCCGTAAAAGCTGCGCTTGGGGTAAATTTCCAAAAATTTAAAATTGGTATAGCCCGACTGGCTGTGCACGCCGATATAGCTGCTGCCCTCTGCCTTAAATTCAAACAACCCCTGCGAAAGCGCATAGGTTGATAAAAAATTACTGTTCGAGGCGTTAAAGCGCGAGCGGAACAGCGTCTCGTCATTCGACGCAATCACGCGCCCTTCTTCATCCAGCACGGCCACAATGGCATCATCGGTTGAATTACCGATAATTTGGTCAAACAAATTTTTGCGCACAAACATATACAGTTTGACGGTGTGATCGTCAAAAATCGTTGTACCGCAAATGACATACTTGTTAAAAATGGGGTTTGCGGCCTCACCCAAATCGACATTATACCATTTTAAAACACCGTTTTTGCCGCTAAGATGCGGACACGAAATTTGCAGCTGAATTAAATTATCCTCATTCAAAGCCTGTAAATTATAACTGTAGCCCTTGCCTGCATCATTAATCAAAACACAGGCGTCAATTTCCTCAAACCCGTTCACCAGGCTGCGCATGGCGGCAAACACCTCATTGCTTTTATCCTCCGTATCGTTCAGCAGCCGGTTTAAATCCTCATTCACATTGGCAAGATCCACAAAACGCTGAATGTTTTTTATTTTTTCAAACAAAACCGAATCCGAGCTTTTAAGATGCGAAAGCGCCGCCTTTTCGGCATTATCCGTCAGCGCACTTGTCACAACCATGCAGGCATAGCCGCCGATGGAAAGCAGTGCAGCCAGCGATACAATAAAAATAATGGTCGAAAAGGTTTTTAAATCATCTGCAAAAAAGCGTTTCATTATGTATCAGCCTTTCTGATTTCGTTGGGCCATTTTTTGAATTTTTTCTTAAACGACCGACTAAAATTCTCGTAATTATTATACCCGACCATAGACGAAATTTCAACCAGCTTAAAATCGGTTGTCCGAATCAGTTCCATCGCCTCGTTAAGACGCACCTCCGTCAAAAAGCTGCGGAAGGATTTGCCCGTTACCTTTTGAAAACGGCGGCTTAAATCCGTATAATCAAAGTTAAATTCCTTTGCCAAAAGCTGCAAGGTAATATTGCGTGAAAAGTTTTTTTGAATATAATCCTGCACCTGACTGATAATCACGTTTTGATACGTTTTTTTGCCCGAAAGCTGCAAAACAACATCGCGTATAACGGCAACATAGTCATGCGCGGTATACAGCTCGCCCGTTATTTCATGAAAAGAGCGATGCTCCTCAAATCCATAACTGTTGGCCGAGCCCAGCAGGCGAAGCAACAGTTTTTTATAATAGTCAACGACACCGGCTACGGCCTCCGGCGTCGGCCGTGCGGCTTCAACCCTTTCAACCTGCTGCATGATTGTTTCAAAATCAAAAGCCTTTATGCAGTCATCTGCCTCCTGATACAGCTGAGCCGTATGCAGCAAGTCGCAGTTTTTGCAAATAGCCCGATACAGCACCGGGCGGCTTAACCCCTCAATAAATGTATATTCAAGCGCTGAAACCGCTTTTTGATATTGCGTTTTTAAATCGTCCTTCTGTTCGGGCTGGCAGACACCGCACGCAATGCGCAAACCAAAATTGACCTTCATCACCGTAAAAAGCTGATCCAGCATACGCAGCAGGGCGGCCTGTTCCGACTCCTTCATATCGGGGAGCAAAAAGATAATTTCATCATACGTATTAAAGAAAAACTCTCCCGTCTGCGCACCCTCTAAAATTTCTTCAATGCAGTTGGAAAGGCCGTATTTCATCAGTTCTTTTTCAACATTCCATTGATTGGTGATAATGGTATCATAGTTTAAAATGCGCAGCACCGCAACCGCAAGCGGTTCTCCCGGCTGAATACGCATTGTCGGCGGCAGACTTTTGCCGCCGCGGCTGCCCCAAAAAAACTGACGCAGCTGCACCTCTCGCATGGCAGGGCTAATGCCGTCCTGCTCATAGGTCGGCGAAAGATTGGCAATCAGCTTGGTTAAAAGCCGCTGAAATGTTTCCGGTTCAAATTCTGTTTTCAGCACATAATCCGTTGCACCCAGCTTAAACGCATCCTTAACCATATGAAAGTCGTTATAGCCGCTGATGATAATAAATTTAAGATGCGGTTGTACGGGCGCAAGCTTTGAAATCAGCGTAAGACCGTCCATCACCGGCATTTTAATATCCGTCACCACAATATCAATTTCGTTTTCCTGCAAAAAGTCATACGCCGCTTTGCCGTTAAAAAACACGCCGCAAAGCAAAATGCCGAATTTATTCCACTCCAGGCATCCTGCCAGATATTCGTTCATCAGCGGCTCATCTTCTACAATAATCATCCGAATCATGCACCCGTGCCCCCTTTCGGTTATATTTTAAGTCATGCTATTCTTATTATACTACGAAGCCGACATTTTTTAAATGATATTTTTTAAGAAAAATTGATTTTTTTTGCAAATTCATCTGTTTCACGGTCAAAAGCGCATTATAAAAAGGCTGTCATCAAAGCGGTTTAAATCGTTTTGATGACAGCCTCTTATGCTTCACAATTATGTCATTGTAAAAGCGTTTGTTTAAAATTTACAAGCCAAACAAATGATTTGAATGATCATTTCCGCTTCTTGTATAATCATAAATTGCCTTTAAAAGCCGCTTGGCCGCCGGGTTTTCCGTACGCAAATCCAGCTGCGAAAGCACGTACAATCGGATGTCCCGTTTGCCTCGATGCAAAGTGCAGCGGCAGCATGCCGCAGGCCTTTACCGTAACCGTTTCCCCCGCAAGTTCATATTGACCCGGCTCATA